>CAJXIS010000091.1 GCA_913054115.1 uncultured Acidimicrobiaceae bacterium
GTCCCGACGAATCGGAGTCCGACGAGGACGGTCCCGACGAGGACGGTCCCGACGACTGAACAGCGGACGCAGGACCCCGACCTGCACCGTTGCCTTCCCCCGAAACCGTCCATCGGCAGATGCCGACCGGAGAAACCCGTGGGAAGTCACCCGAATCGAAGCCGTGATGATCGTGGCCAGATCCTGCCGTTCACGATGCTGTTGCTCGTCCTGGCCGCCGGACTCGCCTTTCTGATCGTCGAACTGGGCCGGGTCGCCGTGGATCGGGCGCAGGCCCGGACCGCCGCCGACGCCGCCGCCCTGGCCGCTGCCGCTTCCCCGGAGCGGGCCCGGTTCCAGGCCGTTCGCCTGGCCGTGGCCAACGGCGGCCGGATCGTGTCGTTCGACGAAGGGACCGGGGAGGTGGTCGTCGAGGTACGCGTGGGTCGCGCCAGGGCCACCGCCAGGGCCCAGACGGTCCGAACCTGGTCGCCGTGACCGTCGCAGGCGGTCGTTTCCGGAAGCGACCGGTCCGCCGTGACCCACCCGACCTAGACTTCGGCCCGTGAGTGACGCGGACCAGTCGAATCCGGACCGTCCATCGACGCCCGATGACTCGACCGGCCAGGCACCGGTCTCCTCGGCGAGCCTCGCACCGGGTGCCCGGGCGGCGGCCGACGATCCTGAGGTCTCAACCACCGAAGCGGCGCAACCGGTGATGGCCGGTCCGGCCACCACCGGCGTTCGGCTCGAACGGCTCTTCGACGGCCGGGCCGACGACGAGGCGACGACGCCTCCGACGGTCGAGACGACTGCCCCGACGGTCGAGACGACTGCCCCGACGATCGCCACTCCGGCCACGACCACCGATCCCAAGGAACGGCGGGGTCCGGCGATTCCCCGGTTCTCGCCACGGGGGCGAAGTCGGGTCGCCGAGGAGCGTTCGCCGAGGGAACCGCGACGCGGTTATCGGGTTCGTCGGGTCAGACGGCTCATCCGCCACATCGAACCCTGGTCCGTGCTCAAGATCGGACTGGTGTTCTACCTGTGTGTCTGGGGCATGGCCGTGATCGCCTCCCAGGCCCTGTGGCGGACCGCCGAGACTGCCGGGGTCATCGAAAAGGTCGAGAGGTTCATCCAGGAGCTCTTCGCCCTCGAGTCGTTCGGCTTCGACACCGACAAGATCTTCCGCCTGTACATGTTGGCCGGCCTGGTGCTCGTCATCGGCGGGACGGCGCTCACGGTGGTGCTCGTCGTCCTGTTCAACCTGATCAGCGACCTCATGGGCGGTATCAGGTTCACGATGATCGAGGAGGAGACCGCCGTGCGTCGTCGTCGACTGCGGATCGGAGAGGACGTCGTGCCCTCCGACAAGGTGGGTCGTCGTCGACGATCAGAGGCGGAGTCCGGACGAGGTGACGGCGGGTAGGCACCGTCCAGCGGTCCCGCTACCGTTCCCGCACCGCGGGGCTATAGCTCAGTCGGTTAGAGCGCACCCCTGATAAGGGTGAGGTCGCTGGTTCGATTCCAGCTAGCCCCACACTCCCGCTCCCGGTTCGTCGCCGAGTAGTTTGGCAGTGTTGACGGGCCGCGGCATCGGCCTTCGGGCAGATGCAGGGACCCACCCCTCGATGGACCAGAGACGACCATGCGGATGATCAGACGGGCGATCGCAGCACTCGCCGCCGCAGCGACGATGGCAGCCGGCCTGCGCCTGGCCGGCGGGGAGCCTGTAGAGCGACAGTCGGGCGGCTGGCGACCGCTCGACGGGCCGGACCTGACGTGAGTCGGGTCGCCATCCTCGGCGCTGGAGCGGTCGGCATGCGGGTCGCCAGGCACCTGCTGTCCGGGACTGCGTCCGGATTCCCGGGGGCCGAGGTCCACCTCGTCGTGCGCGACATCGACCCTGAGCGCCTGACCGGTGCCCTGGGCGTCCTCGAAGCCGCTGCTTCCGAGGGTCGGGTGGAGGTCGAGCATGCTCCCTTCCCCGAGCAACTCGATGCGGACGTCGTCGTCGTCGCCACGCCACGTGGCACCCAGTTGGCGGCGGTCGAGTCGGCCCTCGCGGCAGGATCGACGGTGGTCCTGAGCGGTGACGGGCTGGCGGAGACGGTCGCTGTCACGCGGTTGGCCGACCGTGCCGGCGAGCAGGGGGTTTCCGTGGTGCTTGGTGCCGGCTTCGCTCCCGGCCTGTCCGGTGTTCTGGCCGCCCATGCCCGTTCCTGGTTCGACGAGGTCGACGAGATCCATATCGCCAAGGCGGGCGCAGGCGGACCTGCGTGTGCCCTCGTCCACCACCGCGCCCTGAGCCGGCTGTCGTACGACTGGAGCGAAGGCGGCTGGAGGCGACGACCCGGTGGCTCCGGACGCGAACTCTGCTGGTTTCCCGAGCCCGTGGGTCCCATGGACTGCTACCGGGCGGCGCTCCCGGACCCCGTGCTGCTGCACCATGCCTTTCCCGAGGTCGGGCGCATCACGGCGCGTATGGCAGCGACGCGCCGCGATCGCCTGACCGCTCCGCTGCCGATGCTGAGCCCGCCACCCGTCGAGGGCGGCATCGGGGCGATCCGAGTCGAGGTCCGTGGCCGTCGGGGTGTTTCCCAGGACGTCTGTGTTCTCGGAGTCGCCGAACGTCCGGCCGTGGCGGCGGCGGCGGTGGCTGCCACGACGGTCGAGTGGGCGCTGGCCGGTCGGCTCCGGGTCCGGGGCATGGCGAGCCTCGCCGAGATGGTGGAGCCGACGGCGTTCCTCGCCGACGTTGCCGACCGGGGCGTTGTCCCCGAGATCTTCGAGGGTGAACATGCGGTGGTCTGATGGAGGTCGGCGGTTCGTCGCCGGTTTCGCCGCGGTGGTCTGTCTGGCGTCGATCCTGGGCTGCAGCAGCGAGGGGGACCCCCGTGCGGTGGCCGCCGTCCCCGATGGCGTCGAGGTCCTGACGATCGCCGGTCAGAACCACACCGACGACGAGGTCGACTATCCGACGACTCCGCCTGCGGGCGGCGACCACCTCGGGATCTGGCACAACTGCGGCCTCTACACCCTGGAGCTCTACGACGAGGCGGCGGTGCACAGCCTCGAGCACGGCGCCGTCTGGATCACCTACCGGCCGGACATCGGGGTCGCGGGGATCGTGGCACTGACCGAGCTGCTCACCGGCGGGGACAAGGTGCTGCTGTCGCCCTACCCGGGCCAGGAGGCCGCTGTCGTCGCCACGGCGTGGGCGCGACGACTGGAGCTGGAGGGAACCGACGATCCGCGACTCCTGGAGTTCGTGGAGGCGTTCCGGGATGGTGAGGCGTCGCCGGAGCCGGGTGTCACCTGCTCGGGTGGGATCGGCGAGCCACCTGCGGACCCCTTCGCCGGACTGCCCCCGCGGCCCTGAGCCGCTGGCCGGGTCCTGGTGGAGCGCGCCGTCGTCAGTCGGCGAGGATGCCGAGTATCTCGGCGTGGAGTGCTGCGTTGGCCGCCAGAGCGGTGCCCCCGTCGGCGGTCACCACTCCGGTGAAGTCGCTGAAGACGCCGCCGGCCTCGGGAAGGATCGTGAGGAACGGAGCCACGTCCCAGCGGTTCACGATCGGATCGACCATGGCGTCGGCCCTGCCGGTGGCGACGAGTACGTAGCCGTAGGCGTCGCCCCAGGTGCGGATCACGGAGCCGGGTGCCACGAAGGACTGGAGCGTGGCGGCGGACGGCCAGTAGTCGACCCCGCTGGTGACGATGCATGCGCCGGGAATCCCGACATGGTCGGACACCCGTGACGGCTCGTCGTTGACGAAACAGCCCCGCCCACGGCCGGCCCACACGCATTCGTCGAGGCCGGGGATGTTGACCACGCCTACGGCCGGGCCGTGCTCGTCCTCGAATGCGACGAGGTTGCCGTAGAGGGGCACGCCGTGGATGAACGACTGGGTGCCATCGATCGGATCGAGGATCCAGGTGCAACCCGACTGTCCGGCGGTGTCCGGTCCCTCCTCGCCGACGACGGCATCGTCGGGGAAGGCTGCTGCGATCCGTTCACGGAGCAGGCGCTCGGCGGCGCGGTCGGCAACGGTGACCGGGGTGCCGTCCGACTTGTCCTCCACGTCGAGCCCGGTCTTGCGGAAGTACCCGAGGGTGAGCTCTCCGGCCTCGCGTGCGATGTCGACTGCGAATCGGACGAGGGCGTCGTCCACCGGGGGGGCTTCGTGCATGGCGGCGAGCCTACGGGGCGCCGTCCAGCGTGGACGTTCGGGCCGAACGTCCGATTCGAACCCCCGATTCGAACACATTGCGTGGGCGCTGATGCACCCGTGGTGTTCGGGCCTACGCTGGGGTGACCCACGGGCGCAGGGTGCGTTCAGGGGGCGGAACGGATGCCGTGGATCTGAGGAAGACGCTTGGGGCGCTGGCCGTCGGCACGGTGCTGTCGCTCATCCTGCTGCTCGGCGGTGCCGTCGATCCTGCAGCAGCCGACCCGGTCGGTTCCGCCTATGCCGAGATCGACGTGCCCGACCTGCTCTGGGCCGCCGAGCACCTGGGCCTCGAGGGACCCGAGGGGCTCCAGCGGACAGGTGTCGCCGTCATCAACTTCATCCTGAAAATCTCGGGTCGGACCGACCCGGAGTGCGATCTCGACTACGGGGGCCTGATCGATCCGTACGGTAACCGCCGCTACGAGTCCCAGTGGGTGGGCGAGGAACTGGCGATGCTCGACTGGGTCGCCGACCACTACTGCATCAGCCGCGAGCAGGCACAGGTCTTCGGGGCTGCGCTGCTGAGCTTCTTCGCCGGACTCGACGCCGGCGCCCAGGGCATCGAGATCGTGCGCCCGGACCTGCCGGCTGCGGACGCCTTGGTTCCGGTGACGTTGCGTGGCGTGGGTTCGGAGACGGTCGCCCTGACCACCGGGTTGCCGTCCGACTATCAGCTCGTGTCGTTCACCCATGCCGGGACGGGGTCCTTCCGCGTCGCCTCGCTCGACGTGGCCGGCAATGAGCTCGAGGTCCTCGTCACCCGTGAGGGGACCTTCCGGGGGCAGGTCGTTGCCGAGGATCCGGAGTCCTATGCCTCACTCGCCGTCGTGGCCGGCGGAGAGTGGTCGGCGACGTTCCTGCCGCTGATGTCGGCGACACCGTTCGGTTCGGGATCGACGGCCGGGGGGATGCAGGACGACGTGCTGCTCCTGTCGAGTTCGGTGGCCGATGGCACGGGCCTGGTCACGGCGCGACACGACGGCGCCGCCAACTTCATCGTCTGGGAGTACGGACCCGATGGTCGGGCGCGCGCACTGCCGATCAACGAGATCGGCGCCTTTGCCGGTCAGGCGAACCTGGCGACCGGTACCCGGTTCCTCGAGATCTCCGCCACCGGGGAATGGGTGATGGCGGTGGGTGCCAGCCTTCCACCGCGTCGGGTCGGGGTACCCGGGGTGGTCCGGGGTGACGGACGCCTGGAGATCGCCTGGTCGCCGCCCGACGACGGTGGCTCGCCGATCTCCGGCTTCGACGTGTGGATCAAGCCTGCAGCAGCCGCCGACGTCACCGAGAGCTGGACCATGGTCGTGACCCCGGCGGAGGCGACCACCCACTCGGCGTCGGACCTCGCCAACGGCACCACGTACCACGTTGTCGTCCGGGCACGCAACGGTGCCGGTGCTGGTCCCTGGTCGGAGGCGGTGGCGATGGCGCCACTGTCGTCGAGCACCCCCGATGCGGTATCGGCCCTCGCCGCCGCTGCCGGGGACCGCCAGGTGCAGCTCACCTGGTCGGCGCCGGCGACCGGATCCGACGGCGTCACCTACCGGGTCACGTGGTACGACGAGGACGTCAGTGGCACTGCACAGACGCAGTCCAGGGCCGGATCAACCCGTGGAGAGCGTCGGGAACGCTCGGTGGGCGACCGGGGCCTTCAGATGGGCCCCCCGCCGACGGGTCGGCTGCCGTCCATCGTCGGCGGTGCGACGGCTTCGATCGCCGACCATCCCCACACGGTCGCGATCCTCACTGCGGGCACCGCCGACGGGTTCTCGGCGCAGTACTGCGGGGGAACCCTTGTGACGCCACGGTGGGTGGTGACGGCCGCCCACTGCGTCGACGAGCGCGCGGCTGCCGAGGTCGATGTCGTTGCCGGCATCAGCGACCTGGATGCCATCGGCGCCAGCGACCGCCGGGTCGTCGAAACCATCCATGTGCATCCCGACTACGACGGTGGGCTGGTGCTCAACGACATCGCCCTGCTGTACCTGGCCGTGGCAGTGGATGCGGCTGCGGCCGAACCGATTCCGTGGCAGGCGGAGGCAACCGCACCGGTGTCGGGAACGCCGGTGTCGCTCTCGGGGTGGGGCTCGACCGACGTCCTCGGCGAGGATTTCGGGACCGTGATTCGGAGTACGGCGGCGACGGTTCTCGCCGGCCCCGGCGAGAACGTCTGCGGCAACTGGCCGGACTTCCAGTCCGATGTCGAACTCTGTGTCGGTGGACAAGCCGGTGTCGGCGCCTGCCTGGGCGACAGCGGGGGACCTGTGGTCGCCGAGCTCGGGACTACGAGGCTCGTCGGTGTGGTGTCCTACGGACTGACGGGCAGCTGTGCCGACGGGTCCTTCCCGAACGTCGCCACCCGGATCAGCGGGTACGCCACCTGGATCGCCGGGCTGGTGGGCACGCCCTGGCAGGAGATCGTGGGCCTGACGGATCCGGCCCACACCGTGACCGGCCTCGTCAACGGACGGGCCTACACCTTCCGGGTCTCGGCCACGAACGCCTATGGGGTGACCTCCGGTTCGACCGTCGTCCTCGTGACGCCGGTGGGCCCACCCGACCGGACGGCGACGCCGACGGGAGTCGGTGGCTTCGGCAGCGCCACGCTTGCCTGGGCGGCGCCGTTCACGGCCGACGGGCATCCGATCACCGACTACGTCATCGAGTTCTCCGGTGACGAATGGGCGACCTGGGACGTGATCGACGACGGCGTGTCGACGGAGGTCAGCGTCGTGCTGCACAGCTTCAACAACGGCAGCACCATCCACTACCGCGTGGCCGCCGTCAACGATCTCGGCACCGGCGAGTTCTCGGGCAGCGTGGCGGTGCTCATCGGGACGCCGGATGCCCCCTCGGATGTGGCCGTGTCGACGGTGGGTGACGGCCAGGCGACCCTGACGTGGGTGGCTCCGGCGGCGGACGGCGGCTCGGCCGCCACCTCGACGGACGGTGGGACGACCTGGGTGACGTACGACGAGGGAGTCTTGGCAGAGGTCGGCGCCGTCGTCACGGGCCTCACCAACGGCGTCACGCACTCGTTCCGGGTGGCGACGGTGACCGGGGTCGGCACCAGCCCGTGGTCGTCGGTCATCGGCGGCGTTCCCGGCCGGCCTTCGGTCGTCGTCGACCTGACGGCCACGTCGGGCGACGGCCTGGTGACGCTCGCCTGGACGGCTCCGGCGGCGGACGGCGGCTCGGCCGTCACCGACTACCTGGTCGAGTTCTCGACGGACGACGGGACCACCTGGGTGACGTTCGATGACGGGGTCTCGGTAGATGCCGGGGCGGTCGTCGGCGGGCTCGCCAACGGCACGTCGTACCGGCTCCGCGTCGCAGCGGTATCGGCCATCGGCACGAGCGACTGGGCAGAGGCGACGGCTGTGCCTGCGACCGTGCCAGAGGCCCCGACCGGCCTGTCGATGATGTCGGGCACCGGACGCCTGACGCTGTCGTGGGTGACGCCGTCGAACGGCGGGTCCGCCATCACGGCGGTGCACGTCGAGATCTCGGACGACGACGGCGTCACGTGGGCCTCGTTCCGGGCGGGCGCCGGTACCACGTCGGCCACCGTGACAGGCCTCGTCTCCGGCGAGACGCATTCGATGCGGGTGTCGATCGAGAATGCCGTCGGCGTCGGAGCAGCATCGGCGTCCCTCACCGCCACCGTCAACTGACCGGGTTCCGCTCACCGGGGATTCGCCTGGCGCGCTCGGAGGGACTCGAACCCCCAACCTTCTGATCCGTAAGAACAATCATGCGGATCTCCAGGT
>CAJXIS010000092.1 GCA_913054115.1 uncultured Acidimicrobiaceae bacterium
TAGCCCCAGTCGGCCATGGGCGACGGGTAGAAGGGGGTGATCCAGACGAAGTCGATGCCGAGCTCGGCCAGGTAGTCAAGACGGCCGCGGATCCCAGCGAGATCACCGATGCCGTCGCCGTTCGAGTCGGCGAACGACCTGAGGTACACTCGATAGCCCATCGTTCCGTGCCACCAGCGCCTCGCGTCCACTCCCATCTCTGCTACAGACGTCTCGCTCACTGGCTACTACCTCGACCGTCACTCTGCATCCGCCCGGTAGTCCGAGCGGAGGCCAACCTACATGAAAACGCTTACATTCAGAAGACGTGGCTTCCTTCGCCACCTTTGGGCTCCTGGCCCTGGCCGGCGGCCTGGTCGTCATCGCCACCGGACGGCGCTCGTCTTGACATCGGGGGTCATTCCACTGGCACACTTGTCTTCGGGGAGGTACCGATGATGCGACGCACTTCTATCCGAAGGACCACCCGGGCAACGCTGTTGGGCACCCTGCTGCTGGCGGCCGGGTGCGGGGGCGGCGAGTCGACGACGCCGACCACCACCACGGCGGCACCGACCACGACGGTTGCATCGACGACGACCACCACGACGTTGGCCCCCACGACCACCACGACGTTGGCCCCCACGACCACCACCACGGTCGCGCCGACGACCACCACCACGGTCGCGCCGACCACCACGACGGTCGCGCCGACCACCACGACGGTCGCGCCGACCACCACGACGATCGTGCTGACGGACTCGTTCCGGGGCGTCACCGCCGAGGCCATCGAGGTCGGCCTCGCCTCCATCGACTTCGAGGGCCTGAACCGGGACTTCGGCCTGTCGCTCACCTACGCCAACTTCGGCCCCTTCTTCGAGGCGCTGGTCGCCGACCTCAACGAGCGCGGCGGGATCCTCGGCCGGAGGGTCAACCTGACGACGCGGACCTTCATCCCGGTGGGCCCGGTCTCGGCCGACGCCGCCTGCATCGAGTTGACCGAGGACGAGCAGGTGTTCGTCGTCCTGAACGGCTTTGCCGGACCCGGAGCGGAGAGCGTCAACGAGTGCTTCACCGACATCCACGCGACGAACCTCATCGGCGGCCACCCGGCGCCCGAGCAACTCGAACGGGCCCAGGCCAGCTGGATCGCCTACGACATCAGCTTCAGCCGGCGCGGCCTCGCATTCATCAACCTGCTCCGGGAGACCGGTTGGCTCGACGACCTCGGCCCCTACTTGCTCTACGGATCGAATCCGGACTACCAGCTGGTCCTCGACGACATGAAGGTCGCCCTGGAGGCGGAGGGACAGTCCGTTCCCGTCGTGGCCGTCAACGAGGTGACCGGCGACGAGACCGCGACGATCGCGTTCCTCGAGGTCCTGATGGAGAAGGCGCGATCGGAGGGCGTCGCCAGCTTCGTGCAGGTGGGTGAGGGCGTCTACAGCGTCGAGTACGTCATCGGCCTGGGCGACGAGTTCAACCTGCTGATCCACAACGGCGACTCCATCGGCGCCTGGACGCAGGAACCGCCGCCCGGGATCGAGGACGCCGGGCTGATCCTCACCAACAGGAACTTCCCCTCCCGCGACGACCCGTCATGGGGTCGCTGCCTCGAGATTGCCGACGCCGTCGCCGAGACGGAGGTCAGGCCACCCGACGACCTGGTCGGCGACGAGACGAACTACTGGGCGGCCATGAGCAACGCCTGCCAGTCGCTGGCACTGTTCGAGATGATCGCCACCGCGGCGGGCCCCGACCTGACCAACGAGTCGTTCGCCGCCGCCGCAGCTTCACTCGACAACATCGAACTCCCGGGCTATGCGTTCGCCTCACTGGGACCCGGCAAGTTCGATGCCCGCGACTCGCTCACGCTCACGCGCTGGGACAGCGAGGCCTCGGCCTTCGAGGCGATCTCCGAAGCCGTCGACACCACCGGCTGAGCAGGCGCACCATGACCGGGACTGCGCTCGTCGCCGACGCCGAGTCGTTCCGACGATTCCACACCGTCGACCTCCCGGAGCGGATCGCGGCCGGAAACGGCGCACTCGCCTGGGCCGACGTCGAGCCGCTGGGCTGCCTCGGCCTGCGCACCCCGGCCGGCAGCTGGACCTTCGTGCCCCGCGACGGCACCGTCCACCTGGTCGAGGGCGAGGAGCCGGCCGACACGGTCGTCGGCATCGACCTCGAGTCGTGGCTGGGGCTGATCTCCGACCTCGAGACCGGCCCAGGACTCCTCTACGGCGACCGCCTCGAAGCCGTCAGCGGCAACCCAATGCGGTTCATGCGCTGGGAGCCGGGCCTGCGGGCACTGTTCCACGGCCGACCCGTCTACGACCCCGACGCCATCGACCTCCGCGGCCTCGACGGCGGGCCGCTCGACACCACCGCCGGCTTCGCCCCCGAAGACCTCGACGGCGACGCCGCCGACGCTCGGCACTTCCTCCGCACCGCCGGCTACGTCTACGTGCGAGGTGCCTTCTCCCCCGACGAGGTGGCATCGATGCTCGACGATGCGGCAGCCATGGCCACCGAGGCCGTGCCCGGCGACCAGGAGTCCTGGTGGGGACGCAACGCAGCCGGCGACGAGATCCTCACCCGGGTGCTGCGTGCGGACGCCCGACCCCGACTGGCCGCCCTCCACGACGACCCCCGCATCCTGCGGCTCGTGGCGATGGCCGACGAGCCGCTGGCCGCCAAGGTCGAACAGGGCACGGACCGGGTCACGGTGCTCTGGAAGCGCCCCGACATGGTCGAGGGCCTCGGCGACCTGCCGTGGCACCGGGACTGCGGCATGGGCGGGCACGCCCTCAACTGCCCGTCGGTCGTCGTCACGATCTGCCTCAACACGGGCGCCCCCGAGGCCGGCGAGCTGCGGTTCCTGCCCGGTTCGCACCGGGCGTCGTTCCCGTTCATCGACGGCACCGACGTGGCGGCCCCGGTGGGGGCGTCCCTGCCGATCAGCGCCGGCGACATGACCATGCACTACTCCGACGTCATGCACGTGTCGCTGCCGCCCACGTCCGCCGACGGCCCCCACCGCATCTCGGTCCTGCTTGCGTTCGGACCGGACACGGCCGGCCACCACCGCGGCGAACGCCACTACAACGACGCCCTCCTCGGCGCCGACGACGGCCAGATCGAACACATCGGCCGCCGGATGGCCGCCACTGACTGAGGTCCCGACAGCCGACTCAGGCGGCGAGGCTAGATCCTGGCCGGGAGGAAGCTGGCCAGGACCGCCGTCGCGAAGCAGAGGGCGGCGAGCAGCAGGAAATAGGCCCAGAACGGTGCGACCAGCAGCACCAGGGCCACCAGGCCAGGAGCGGCAAGCGACCCAACCTCCCGCCACGTGGAGAACACGGTGGTCATCGGAATGCGTTCACGGGGCTTCACGGTGCGCATGAAGGGGATGTTGCCCAGGATGTCGAGGGCGCATGCCCCCGTCGCAGCGAACAGCCAGGCGGCGAGGCCCACCGGCCGGGGATCGCCGATGAACCCGAGCACCGTCAGGCCCAGGCCGATCACCCCGAAGCCGACGGTGATGACACGCCGGACGCTGAACCGCTCAGCAGCCCGCTCCACGAGCGGGCCGAGCATCAACATGGCGGCGGCGGTCGAGATCATCGCCCCCACCCAGACCGAACCCAGACCGGATTCCAGCACGTAGATCGGCACGTAGACGAAGAACGAGACCCAGAAGGTGCCGCGCACGACCGTGATGGCATAGGCGATGCGGAGGTAACGCTGGCCGAAAAAGCGGGGAATGCTCTGGAGCGGCGACGGTGCCTTCGTCCGTGGCGTCGTCAGCACCGGGTTCGGGCCGAGCCGCAGGATCCAGAAGAAGCCGAGGGCGGCCAGTGCCAGCACGCCCGCCAGCAGGAACGGCACCTTCTCGCCGGAGTTCTCGAACAACCAGATCGCGAGGACCGGCCCGATCGTCCAGGCCAGCCCGTTGGCGACCATGCGTCGCGACTCGTTGCGGACGAAGTCGCGTTTTTCGACATAGTCCATGATGAACAGTGAGAGGCACACCGAGAAGGTCCCAGCGGCGATGGCGACCATCCCGATCGCCACCGCCAGCAGCGGGCCCCGCACGAAGGTGAACAGGAGCGTTGCCCCGACGAGGGACATGAACGCACCGGTCACGACCCACCGGCGCGGCATCCAACGCTCGAAGCGACCGACGTTGAGGGTGACCATGAGGGCCATGCAGCCACCCACCAGGTAGGCGTAGGTGACGGCCTCCTTCGAGCCGAGGGATTCGAGTGCGATGATCGGCATGAGGCCGACCAGCAGCGAACGGGCGAGCCCTTCGAATCCGCAGAGGAGCGCCAGCGAACGGCTGGCGTCCCGGTCCAACTGCTGCAGCATGTGTGGCCGTTGCAGGAGCATGGCGCCTCCAGGTGAAGGGGGCGGCGGCCCGCCCAGCGTGCGTCATCGTTCCACACCGGGATCCCCGGTGCGTAGCCGATCCGGCCCTCAGACGACCTTGCCCTCGGCGTCCTCGACGCCTTCGTACATGGCGTCGTTCTGGGCCTTCAGGATGCGCCGGTGCCACGCCAGGGACTCATCCGACAGGTCGGCCTCCGGGGCGGGCACGTGCTCGAAGTGGCCGAACCGGTCCTCGCCGCGCACGAGTACGGCGAAGTCCGTGGCGGCGACCGCCTGGCGCATGTGCGGGGCGATGTAGTTGACCGTCAGGCCCAGTCGCCAGCCGTCGGTCCGGTTGGGTCCCGAAGCGTGGAGCAGGCGGCCGTGGTGGAGCGACGCCTGGCCGGGTTCGAGTTCGACGAGCACCGTGTCGTCGGGGTCGATGACCACATCGGCCTCCTGGCCGCGGGTCAGGGCGTTGTCGGCGTCGAACGTGTCGATGTGCGCCACCGGGTCGCCGAGGTGCGAGCCGGGCACGAAGCGCATGCAGCCGCTGGCCTCGGTCACCGGACCCAGGGCGATCCAGGCGGCCACCTCGGCGTCGCTGTCGAGCCCCCAGTACTGCAGGTCCTGGTGCCAGCTCACGTAACTCTCGCTGTGCGGGGCCTTGGTGAACAGGGTCGAGCCCCACACAAGGAGGTCGGGTCCGAGGATCGACTCGGCGGCGTCGAGCAACGTCGGATGGCGGATCAGGTCTGCGGCGGCCCGGGAGACGACGTGCGTGTAGTTGAACTGGCCCTTGTTCCCGAGGGTGGAGACCCGCTCGTCGGCGTGGATGCGCAGCAGTTCGTCCCCGAGGGCGAGCGCAGCGTCGGGGGCGAGCACCTCGAGCGGGAAGCAGTAGCCGTCGGTCGTGAACCGCTCGGCGACATCGGTCATCGGATCTCGTCTGCCGGCACGGGCCGGGGCTGGGTGGCCTTGCCCTGGCCGATCCGCACCCTGGTGCCCTCCCGCTGCTGTGCGTATTGCTCGTCGGACATCTGGGCGGCGAGCTCGTCGAGGCGCAGCCGGTTGGTCATGGGGACGATGCGGTCCTCGTCGGCCATGCCCCGGTAGCGCGCTGAGACGGCGTGCTTTTTGTTCACCTGGTGTGGCTGCCAGAGGCTGAGGTCGTCGGGGTCCACGTCGCACTCGATGGTGAGGGCGCCGTCCCGCTCGGCCGCCTCGAGCAGTTCGAGGCCGACGGCCGTCCGGGCGATCACCCCGTTGGTGCCCGGGTCGTCGTCGTCTACTCCACGGACCGGGGAGCCTCCGGGCCAGGTGTCGGCGGCGGCGATGTCGGCGGCCTCGCCGATCCCGTCGGGGCACACCTTGCAGCGCCACGGCAGCTGCCACATGCTCGCATCGTCGCCCCAGAGGTCGAGGTAGTGGGCCTCCCGGACCCCGTCGGTGGTCTCGATCCGGGTCGGGCCGGGGCAACCCCGGCCCCGATAGCGGAAACCGGTCACGGTGGCGGGATCGACGTCGACGCGATCGAGGAAGGCGGCCATCGAAGCGGGCGGAAAGTAGCCGCCGCACACCGGTGTGAGCCAGTAGCGGACCAGCTCGTCGACCCGTGGGTCGTGGCGGGCGTGGTTGCGCAGGGCGGAGATGTCGCAGGGCTTGCCGATGAACGCGAACGGCTGGCCCCGGTCGAGCACGTCGTCGACGTCGATCAGCGGCGCCGTCGGGCCGTAGCGGGAGCCGGCGGCCTCCATGACGTCGGCCTGCGTGAAGCTGAGGTGGCGTTCGCCGCAGGTGGGCGTGGTCGTCGATGCCTTGGCGTGGAGCACGAACTCGACCCGCCGGCTGGCGAGCAGGTAGCCGGCCAGCGCCGTCAGCACGCCGCCGGTCGAACCCTCGTGGCGGACGACCGGGTCGGCGGCCCACGCCCGCACGATCCGCAGCCAGGTCCCCCACACGGGGTCGAGCGAGGCGTCGGCATCGACCAGCCGCTCGGGAAGCCCGTCGATACGGGTGCCGGGGCAGATGTCGTAGATCCGGTCGACGGTGGCGTGGTCGAGGTCGCCGATCACGACGGGTTGCTCGTAGCCGGAGGCGGTCTTGACGACCCGCACGGTGTCGGGGCCGGCCACCGACTGGCAGATGCCACAGCCGATGCAGAGCCCCTGCTCGACGATGGCGTAGAGGCGATCCTCGGGGCTCAGGTCAGGCATTGTCGGACTCGGCAGGGTCAAGCAGGGCGTCGCGCACCATCTTCTGGAAGAAGTGGACGTGGTGCTCGCTGTATTCGGGCGACGAGCGGTCGACCACGAACCGGCCCTGGGTGTAGCCCCGGGAGTGCAGGCCCCGCTGGACCTTCTCGCAGAGGCCGACGTCCTCGACGATGAGCACCTCCTTGATATACCGGATGAAGTCGCGCTCCTGGTCGGAGAGGTCGCGGTGCGCGAAGTAGAAGTCCCAGCGTTCGGTCGTGGTCTCCGGGCCGGTGGGCAGCACCTGGAACATGCAGAGGCTGGTGGGCCCCGGGTAGGTGAGCGGGATCACCGTCGGCCAGATGTAGCCGAACATGGCGTCCTGCTCGATGTCCGTACCGGTCAGGTCGTAGGCGCCGTTGGCGTCATCCCGGCGCTCGACGCCGTGGGTGAACGTGATCCCGCTGTCGGTCCACACGGCCTTCTGGGCGTAGTCGACCAGTTCCATGAGCGTCGGGTGGTTGACGTTGCAGTGGTAGCACTCGTGGTTGTTGTCGATCACGGTCTTCCAGTTGGCGGCGATTTCGACCTCGTGGCGCTCGACCCGGACGAGGTCGTCGAGGCCCGGGCAGGCCTCGCGGAGGTCGTCGAGGAACCGGCCGGTCTGGTCCCGGAGCGGGACGGCGTCGGGATCCAGGTTGACGAACAGGAAGCCCCCGAGCGACTCGACCCGGACGGGCTTGAGGTCGGCGTTGTCGGGGATCCAGTCATCGAGAGCCTTGCGGCCCCTGGCGCCGCGGAAGTCACCGTTCGGCGAGTAGCTCCACTGGTGGTACGGGCAGACCAGCAGCCTCGACCCGCCGCAGCCCTCGACGAGGGGATGGGCCCGGTGGCTGCACACGTTGTAGAAGGCCCGGATCTCGCCGTCGAGCCCCCGGATGACGACGACGCCCTGGTCGGCGATCTCTCCGGCGTGGTAGTCGCCCGGGTCCGGAACGTCGGTCTCGTGGCACTGGTACCACCAGGTCCGGTAGAAGATCGACTCGTGCTCGAGCCGGAAGACCTCCGGGTCGTGGTACCAGGACGCAGGCAGGGTCCGGGATTCCTCAGCCAGGTCGGCGAAGAGGCCGGGGTCGAGAGCGGTCATCCCCATCCTCCGAACTTGTTGGTGCCGACCTTCACCAGGTCGCCGTCGAGGCGTCGCAGGCTGCACGGGTTGTCGGCATCAGCACGTGCCCCGGTCACCAGGTCGGCGAGGAGCCTGCTGCCGGCCGGCGCCAGCATCACGCCGGCCCAGTGGCCGCAGTTCACGAAGAGGCCGGG
>CAJXIS010000093.1 GCA_913054115.1 uncultured Acidimicrobiaceae bacterium
ATCAACATCACCTCCGGTGAGACCACCCGGCCGGCGCCGGGGCTGGCCGGCTACGGCGCCGCCAAGGCCGCCATCAACCACGTCACCGACACCGCCGCCGTCGAGTGGGGGCCGCTCGGCATCCGGGTCGTGGCGATCGCCCCCGGCACCACGCTCACCGAGACCGTGGCCGATGCGCTGCCGGAGGGCTACATCGACGCCGTCGTGGCCTCGACGCCGCTTCGGCGCATGACCGAGCACGACGAGTTAGGCCGCCTCGTGGTGTTCCTCGCCTCGGACCTGGCCCGCTCCATCACCGGCGGCCTCATCCTGGCCGACGCCGGCGCCAGCCTCTCGCGCACCCGGCCGAGGATCCCGGGGGGACCGGACTAGCCGCTCACCGGCGCGTGCTTGAGCACCGCCCGGACGGCGTCGGTCTCAGAGGTGCGCAGCAGGATGTCCATGGCCCGGTCGATGTCTTCGAGGCCCACGACCTCGCCGAGCAGCGGCCCGGTCGGGAAGTCGCCCTCGTTGAGGATCCGACAGGCCTCGGCCACCGACTCGGGCGTGCCACCGGCGCCGCCGTGGACGGTGAGCGACTTCATGACGACCTTGTCGGTGACGACGGGAACGGCTGCCCGGTCCTTGAGCCCCGCCCACACCACCTGGCCGCCGTGGTGGACGAGGTCGAAGCACAGGCTCGGGGTCGACGGCGCTGACGCCAGGTCGACCACCACCGATGCGCCGAACCCGCCGGTGAGGTCCTGCACGACCTCGACCGGGTCGTCGACGGTCACGTCGATCGTGTGGTCGGCGCCGACCTCACGGGCCACGTCCAGCCGGAGGGCGTCATCACCGGTGCCGGTCACGATCACGGTGGCTCCCAGCGTCTTGGCGTAGGCGGCGCACGTGAGGCCCATGTGGCCCGGCCCCTGGATGACGATCGTCTGGCCGGCCTGCAGGTTCACCTTCGCCAGCCACGCCACCATGTTCGACAGCGGCTCGAACAGCGTGAGCTCCTCGGCCGAGATGTCGTCGGAGAGCCCGACCAGCTGCGTGCCGGGCAGGATCGACATGTACTCGCCGTAGCCGCCCCACAGGCCCTCCCGCTCGTCGAGGCCGAACGAGTAGCCGTAGCAGCGCACCCCGAACGGGTTGCCCTCGTAGGGGGCCCCGTAGGTGACGATGTTGACCGCCACCCGGTCGCCGACCTCGACGCCCAGGTCGGCATCGTCGTCGAGGGCGTGCACCCTCCCGACGATCTCGTGGCCGGGCACGGTGGGCGAGACCTCGCCCGGCACGTGCTTGTGGCCGTTGAGCTGGGCGACGTCGCTGTGGCAGAGTCCGACGGCCTCGACGGCCAGCACGGCCCCGCCCGGGGGAGCGGTGGCGACGGCGAAGTCGTCCCGACGCTCCCAGGTGCCGTCACCCGAGAAGACGACGGCGCGGCAGGAAGTCATGTCTCGATCCCTGCCGTCCGGCCTAGATCCTCTGAAGAAGGGTGCCGGTGCCGAGGCCGCCGCCGCAGCACATCGTGACGAGGGCGTACTCACCGCCGGTGCGCTGCAACTCGTGGACGGCCTTGGTGGTGAGGATGGCGCCGGTGCCGCCCAGCGGGTGGCCGAGGGCGATGGCGCCGCCGTTGGGGTTGACTCGCTCCATGTCGGGGCCGATCTCCTTCTCCCAGGCAAGCACCACCGTGGCGAACGCCTCGTTGATCTCGACGACGTCGATGTCGTCGATGGTCATGCCGTTGTCGGCCAGCAGCTTGCGGGTGGCCCCGATCGGGCCGGTCAGCATGAACTCGGGGTCGGAGCCCACCAGACAGGTGTCGACCACCCGGGCCAGCGGCGTCACGCCGAGCGCCGCCGCCTTCTCGGCGGTCATGAGCAGCACGGCGCCTGCGCCGTCGGAGATCTGCGACGAAGAGGCGGCGGTGTGTACGCCTTCGGGTCGTCCGGACGGCTTGAGCTGTGCCAGTCCCTCCAGCGTGGTCTCGCGCAGGCCCTCGTCCCTGGTGACGGTCACGGTCTCGCCGGTGGGGTTGCCCTCGTCGTCGAGCACCGGGGCCTCGACGTGCACCAACTGGGTCCCGTAGCGGTCCTCCCGCCATGCCCGGGCCGCACGATCCTGGGAGAGCTTGCCGAAGGCGTCGCAGTCCTCGCGGGTGATGCCCCAGTGGTCGGCCATGCGCTCGGAGCCCTCGAACTGCGAGGTGAACTCGAAGTGCTCGAAGTAGTTGCGGTTGATCGGGCTCCCCGAATCCGGCTCCTGGGGCCGGGTGGCGCCGAACTTGACCCGGCTCATGAGCTCGATGCCGCAGCCCACGGCCGCATCGACCGTGCCCGAGGCGACGAGTGCGTAGGCGAGGTTGGTGGCCTGCTGGGATGAGCCGCACTGGGCGTCGACCGTGGTGGCCGGCACTTCGAGCGGCAGGCCGGCGGTCAGCCACGCCGTGCGTGTCACGTTCATGGACTGCATGCCGACCTGGCCGACACAGCCGCCGACCACCTGGCCGACCTCGAGCGGGTCGATCCCGGTGCGGTCGAACAGGGCCCGCTGGACCGTGCCCAGCACATCGACCGAGTGGCAGGACGAGAGCCCGCCGTTGCGACGGCCGATCGGGGTCCGCACGGCATCGACGATGACGACGGGATTGTCGGGGCTTGCTGTCATTGGGGTGCTCCAAGGAAGGGGTCCGCTTCGTTCCACCACCCTACGATTAGCGGGCTGGCCACGTGAGACCGGGGAGGAGAGCAGCAATGGCACACGAGCACGAGCACGGGCACGGACATGGGCATGGAACTGGCAGCGTTCTGGCCTGGGCCCTCGGAGCAAACAGCGTGCTGCTGGTCGTCCAGGTGCTGGGCGTCCTCGCCTTCGCCTCGCTGGCCCTGGCTGCCGACGCCGTCCACCAGGGCTCCGACGTCCTTGCCCTGACGATCGCCGTCGTCGCCATCGCCGTGTCGCGCCGGGCAGCGAGTGGCCGCTACAGCTACGGCCTGCGCCGGGCCGAGGTCATGGGCGCCCTCGTGAACGCCGTGCTGCTGCTGGCGGCCGCCGGCTGGATCGTGGTCGAGGCCACCCGCCGCATCGGCGACGCCCCCGACGTGGATGGTTGGGGCGTGGCCGTCGTGGCCCTTGCCGGCCTGGCCGTCAACGGCGGCAGCGCCTGGCTGCTGGGACGCACCGGCGACCGGAGCCTCAACGTCCAGGGGGCGGCCCTCCACCTGCTCGGCGACGCCGCAGGCTCGTTCGGCGCCCTGGTCGCCGGCCTTTCGATGGTGCTGTGGGACGCCGCCTGGGTGGACCCGGCGGTGTCGTACCTGATCGCCGCCCTACTGCTCTGGTCCGGAGTGGGCCTGATCCGGCGGACCACCCGGATCCTGCTCGAAGGGGCGCCGGGCGGCATCGACGTCGACGGGTTGTCGGCGTTGATGACGGCCCACGAACAGGTCGACGACGTCCACCACCTGCACGTCTGGGCGGTCGACTCGACGCTGGTCGCCCTCAGCGCCCACGTGGTCGTGGCCGCCGACACGCTCCACGACGCCCAGATCGTCGCAGCGGAACTCGAGGCCCGATTGGCGGAACAGGGCGTGGCCCACGCCACCCTCGCCCTCGAATGCCACCCGTGCGAGGACTCGAAACCCTGTTAGCCGAGGAGTGTTGAGTTGCCAGAGGCGATGAATGGTTCTGGTTAGATGGGTAATCCACCGGTGGCGGAAGCTGTCGAGCCGCTGTCGGAATAGGCCTTGATGGTGCGTTGGGCGATCCGCATCTGGTGGACCTCGTCGGCACCGTCGGCGAACCGGGCCCAGCGGGCGTGCTGGTACATGTGCGCCAGGGGCGTGTCGGTCGAGTAGCCGAGCGCCCCGTGCACCTGGATCGAGCGATCGATGATCCGACCCAGGGCGTTGGCGACGAAGTGCTTGGCCATCGACACCTCGGACTTGAAGTCGTCGCCCCGGTCGATCTTGTAGGCGGCGTGGAGCACCATGAGCTTCGACTGGTAGAGCTCCATCGTCGAGTCGGCGATGAGCCACTGGATGCCCTGCTTCTCGGCCAGCAGCGAGCCGTGGCTGAAGCGGTTCAGCGAGCGGTCGACCATCATGTCGAGGGCCATCTCGGCCTGGGCGATCCAGCGCATGCAGTGCGCCAGGCGGGCGGGACCCAGTCGGTACTGGCCCAACAGGTGTCCCTGGCCGCGGCCTCCCAGCATCTGCGAATCGTGGAGCCGCAGGTCCTCGATGAGGATCTCGGAGTGGCCGGTCGAGCCGTGCATGGTCTCGATCTGGCGCACCTCGGTCCAACCGTCGTGAGGCAGGTCGACGAGGAAGGCCGTGTTGGCGGCCTGTGGCAGGTCGGGGTCGTCCTCGGTGCGGGCGATGAGGATGGCGAACGAGGCCCGGTGGGCGTTGGAGATGAACCACTTGTGTCCGTTGAGCACCCACTCCTCACCGTCCTGGTAGCCCCTGGTCTGGATCAGGGTGGGGTCGGAGCCGGCCACCTCGGGCTCGGTCATGGCGAAGCACGACCAGGTGCGGCCCTCGCAGAGCGGCTTGAGGTACCTCTCCTTCTGGTCGTCGGTCGCCCAGTGGAGCAGCGTGTGCATGTTGCCCTCGTCGGGCGCCTGGCAGTTGAACACCCACGGCCCGTAGCGCGACTTGGCCGCCTCGGCCTGCACCATGGCGAGCTCGACGTGGCCCAGCCCCATGCCGCCCCACTCCTCGGGCATGTGCGGCAGCCAGATGCCGGCGGCCTTGGCCTCCTTGCGCATTCCGATGAGCGTGCCGAGGCGCTCCTTGCCTTCGCCGCCGGCTGCTTCGATGCGTTCCTCACTCGGCTTGATGACGTCGTCGACGAACGTGCGGACCCGTAGTCGGATCTCCTCGAGTTCCGGCGACAGGCTGAAGTCGATGGCCATGGCGTGCCTCTTTTGCTTGTTCTGTACGGGTTCTGTACGGGTTCTGTACGGGCTCTGTACGGGTTCTGTACGGGTTCTGTACGGGTCTGGGCGCTAGAGCCCCGGGCCCGGGCGTCCGGGGCCTTCGGTGGGCCGCCCGCTCATGGCGGGGTTGAGCTGCGCCTCGGCCATCAGGCCGGCCATGACGTCGGTCAGGTCGGCCGGGTCGTCGGGCTGGATCGCCGTCGGTCCCAGGTGCCACTGCTCGGCGATGCCCAGCTGGTTGCCTCGCACGTCGAACACCCGGCCGGTCACGTTCCTGGCGGCCTCGCTGCACAGCCACACCGCCGGCACGGCGATCCAACGGGGCGACATGGCCTCCTGGGCCTCGTCGTCCATCTGCTCGAAGCCCGGCAGGTCGGAGGTCATGCGGGTGAACGCTCCCGGGGCGATGCAGTTGACCGTGACGCCGTAGCGGACCAGTTCCATGGCGGTGATCACGGTGAAGGCGGCGATGCCGGCCTTGGCGGCGCCGTAGTTCGACTGGCCGACGTTGCCGTAGATGCCCGACGGCGACGACGTGTTGACGATGCGGCCGAATGCCTCGCCCCCGGCCTTGACCTTCTCGCGCCAGTAGGCGGCGGCGTGGTGGGAGGGGGCGAACGTGCCCTTGAGGTGCACGGCGATCACGGCGTCCCAGTCGGACTCCGCCATCGAGAAGACCATGCGGTCCCGCAGGATCCCGGCGTTGTTGATGACGATGTCGCAGCTGCCGAACGTGTCGATGGCCTGGTGGATCATCTCGCCGGCGGCATCGAAGTCGGCCACGTTGGCGCCGTTGACGACCGCCTCGCCGCCCATTGCCTCGATCTCGGCCACGACCTCCTGGGCGGGGGAGAGGTCGGTCCCGTCGCCTGCAGCGTCGCCGCCGAGGTCGTTGACGACCACCTTGGCGCCGTTCTCGGCCAGCAGCAGGGCGTGCTCGCGCCCGATGCCCCGACCGGCACCCGTCACGACCGCAACACGGCCCGCACATAAGTTGCTCATGGAACTCTGCTCCCTCGACTTCCTCTACTTCTCCGCACACGAGCCTGCCATCCGGGGGGTCTGGCTGACCAGACGGGAAGCACTCGCCGCCTAAGGTCGATGGCAGTGAACAGTCACGCCCCCTACGAACATGGCCTCCACGAAGTGGCCGACGGCGTGTTCGCCTACCTCCAGCCAGACGGGGGTTGGGGCTGGAGCAACGCCGGACTCCTGGCGGGCGACTGGTCGTCGCTGCTCGTCGACACCCTCTTCGACCTCCGCCTCACCCGCCGGATGCTCGAGGAGATGGACGCCGTCACCGCCGGCCGGCCGATCGACGTGGTCGTCAACACCCATGCCAACGGCGACCACTGCTACGGCAACGGGCTGCTGGTCGAGGCTGGTGCCCAGGTGGTGACGACCGAGGCGGCGGCCGCCGAGATGGGCGCCGTGCCACCGTCGGCGCTCGAGGCACTTCTCCACGCCGACCTTGGCGAGCCGGCGAACCGGTATGTGCACGAGGCGTTCGCGCCATTCGACTTCGCCGAGATCACCGAAGCCGGTGGCGTGCCCGAGCCCGACCGTACGTTTTCCGGCGAACTGCAGCTCGACGTGTGCGGCCGCACGGTCGAACTCCTCGAGGTCGGCCCCGCCCACACCGCCGGCGACCTGCTGGTCCACCTGCCCGATGCCTCCACCGTCTTCTGCGGCGACATCTTGTTCATCGGCGGCACCCCGATCATCTGGGACGGTCCCGTCGCCAACTGGATCGGCGCCTGCGACGCCATCCTCGGGCTCGACTGCGAGGTGATCGTGCCCGGCCACGGGCCCCTCACCGACGACGCCGGCGTGCTCGCCGTGCGTGACTACCTCGCATTCGTCGAGGACGAATGCCGGGCCCGCCACGCCGCCGGGCAGACCGCCGAGGAGGCCATCGCCGAGATCGACCTCGGCCCCTACCGGGAGTGGGGCGAGTGGGAACGGATCGTGGCCAACGTCCACGCCGTCTACCGTGAGCTGGCACAAGCCGAAGACAGGGTCCATGAGCCGCCCCGCAACATCTTCGGAGCGATGGCGGAGCTGAAGTACGGAGCAGGATGAAGTACGGGAACCAGGAGCAGACAGGAGCAAGCCGATGAGCACGTGTGCGTTCGTGGGACTTGGGGTGATGGGCTATCCGATGGCGGGGCACCTGCAGGCGGCAGGCCACCCGACGACCGTCTACAACCGGACCACGTCGAAGGCCGACGCCTGGGTCGCCGAACACGGCGGCGAAAGGGCAGACACGCCGGCGGCGGCCGCAACAGGCGCCGACATGGTCATGGTGTGCGTCGGCAACGACGACGACCTGCGCAGCGTGGTCTTCGGCAGCGGCGACAACCCCGGCATCCTGGCCGGGATGGCAGCGGGCGCCACGTTGGTCGACCACACGACGGCGTCGGCCGCCGTGGCCCGCGAGATCGCCGAGGTGGCGTCGGCTCAGGGCGTGGGCTTCGTCGATGCACCCGTGTCCGGAGGCCAGGCCGGAGCGGAGAACGGCCAACTCAGCATCATGTGCGGCGGCGACCCGGACGTGTTCGCCGCCATCGAGCCGGTCATCGATGCCTATGCGAAGGCGACCGTTCTGGTCGGCCCCGTCGGTCACGGCCAACTCACCAAGATGGTCAACCAGATCTGTATCGGCGGGCTCATCCAGGGGCTGTCCGAGGCACTTGACTTCGGGCGCCGTGCCGGCCTCGACGAGGAGAAGGTGCTCGAGGCCATCAGCAAGGGGGCGTCCGGCTCATGGCAGATGGACAACCGGGCCCGCACCATGCTCGACCGCAAGTTCGACTACGGGTTCGCCATCGACTGGATGCGCAAGGACTTCGGCATCGTGTTCGACGAGGCCGGACGCATCGGGGCGACGCTCCC
>CAJXIS010000094.1 GCA_913054115.1 uncultured Acidimicrobiaceae bacterium
CGGCCGTGGTGGTGGTGGTCGCGACCGTGGTGGTGGTCGCGACCGTGGTGGTGGTCGCGACCGTGGTGGTGGGCGCGACCGTGGTGGTGGGCGCGACCGTGGTGGTGGTCGCGACCGTGGTGGTGGGCGCGACCGTGGTGGTGGTCGCGACCGTGGTGGTGGGTGCGGCCACGCCGTCACCGTCGCCGCCACACGCAGCGGCACCCAGGGCGAGCCCCATCGCAAGGATCGAGATCCGTCGTCGCATCGTTTCCGCCTCCTGCCGAAGACGGTAGTTCGGGTTCGCTGGTTCGCATGTGTCCGACGGAGGCGCAGGCCGCTCTGGACAGTGGGTCGCCGTCTGGTGCATCCTCTACCGGAATCAGTGGCCGCGTGTGCAATCGTCGGGAAGGGGAGTAGCTCCATGGATGGTCGACACCATCCGCTGACCGGACTGCGGGTCCTCGAGATGGGCAGCCGGGTGACCGCCCCCTATGTCGGCAAGTTGTTCGTCGATGCGGGCGCCGACGTGTGCAAGGTGGAATCGCCAGCCGGCGACCCCTTCCGGCGATGGAGTGCGTCGGGGGCCACGATCCCCGCCGGTGAGGACGCCGCCTGGTTCCGGTTCCTCAACGGCGGCAAGCGCAGCGTGGTGGTCGACCTCACGGCGGACGGCGGCCGTGACGAACTCCTTCGCCTCGTCGCCGGCGTCGACCTGGTCATCGACGACCACGAGCCGGCAGACGCCTGTGCCCTCGGCATCACCGCCGACGACCTGCGGGCCATCGACCCGGCAGTCGTGGTGGCCACGCTCACCCGGTTCGGGACCACCGGGCCATGGGCCGACCGTCCGGCCAACGACTTCGTCCTCCAGGCGCTCGTCGGCTCGACTGAGGTCCGGGGCGAGCCAGGCGAGGAACCGGTGTCCGTCGGCGGCGACCTCGGCGACTTCACCGCAGCGGCCTTCGCTGTCCCGCCCGTCCTGGCCGCGACGCTCGCCGCCCGGTCGTCCGGAGTGGGCGCCCACGTCGACTGCTCGCAGTACGAGGCCATGATGCACTCGTTCCAGGTGTTCCGGCCGATGTACGAGGCGATGGCCCCGGACTACGACTTTCCCCGGCAGTACATGATCCCGTCCATCGAACCGGCGTCGGACGGCATGGTCGCCATGTGCTGCCTCACCGGACAGCAGTGGCAGGACTTCTGCGCCATGATCGGTGCTCCCGAGTTCGGTGACGACCCCATGTTCCTGAGCTTCGTCGGACGTCTTGCCCGCAAGGAGGAACTCTGGGAGAAGATCCACGCCTTCACCACGACCCACACGGTCGATGAGATCGTGGACCTGGCCTCGGCGTTTCGGATCCCGTGTGGGCCGGTTGGCGACGGATCGACGCTGCCCTCCTACGACCACTTCGTCGAACGGGGGGTCTTCGTCGATCATCCGCAGGGGTTCATCGGACCCCGCCCGTGCGCCGGCTTCTCGGAGGCGACGCTGCCGCCCAGGCGGCCCGCTCCCGCACTGGGCGAGGTCGGTGCTGAGCCTGACCTCGGTCCAGGACCCGTTCCGTCACTCGGCGTCGATCCGGCACGGCCGCTGGCCGGGGTGCGCATCCTCGACCTCGGGACCTTCTGGGCCGGCCCGGTCGCCGCCAACCTGCTGCGGGTGCTCGGCGCCGACCTGGTCAAGGTCGAGTCCCATGTCCGGCTCGACGGCATGCGCTGGGCCGCCGGCTACCAGAGGGATCTCCTCTGGGAGTGGTCGCCCGGCTACCACGGCGCCAACGCCGGCAAGACCCTGATGACCCTCGACCTGACCAGCGATGCCGGCCAGGAGGTCCTCGGCCGGCTCATCGACACGGCCGACGTCGTCATCGAGAACTACAGCCCGCGCGTGATGGACTCCTGGGGAATGACCTGGGACGCCATCCGGGAGCGCAATCCCCGTGCCGTGTACCTGCGGGCGCCGGCATTCGGGCTGGACGGACCTTGGAAGGACCGCGTCGGCTTTGCCATGACGATGGAGCAGGTGGGGGGCCTCGCCAACCGGACCGGCCATCCCGACGGTCCCCGGCTGCTCCCGATGGGTCCCGTCGACATGTTCGCCGCCATGCATTCGTCCTTCGCGATCATGCTCGCCCTCGTCGATCGGGAGCGCACCGGCGTCGGACAACTCATCGAATCTCCGTTGATCGAGGCGGCACTGCAGGCCTCGGCGGAACAGGTCGTCGAGGCCTCGGCGTACGGCAACGTGCTCGGGTGCCTCGGCAACCGCTCGCCGGCCGCATCGCCCCAGGGCCTCTACCCGACGGCCGAGGACGACCGGTGGTTGGCAGTCAGCGTGGAGACCGACGCCCAGTGGACGGTTCTGCAGGACCTGGTCGATGGGCTCGACGGCCTCGACCGCCACGGTGACGCCGACCGGATCGACGAGGTGGTCGGCGCATGGTCACAGGGTCAGGTGGGTCGGGAGGCCGATGAGCGGCTCTGGCAGGCGGGCGTGCCGGCCGCGTTCTGCGTGCACCCGAACCACAGCGGCGGGACCGCACAGCACGAGTTCCGGGAGTTCCTGCAGTGGTACGAGCACCCCCTGACCGGATCGACACCGTACTTCTCGTACCCGTTCCTCGTGGACGGTGCCCGCCTGCCGTTGGGTGGCCCTGCCCCGATGCTGGGCCAACACACCGACGAGGTGCTTCGGTCGCTGGGCTTCGACGAGGCGGCCATCGTCGGGTTGCGGGAGCAGGGGGTCACCGACGACTGGCCCGTGGGGATTCCGCGGTCCTGACCGCGGCATGCTCTGGCGCATGACCGGAGACGACGCCGTCGCTGACTCGGCCCTCGACGCATCCCTGCAGGCCCTTGTGGGCCGCCAAGGGACGGTGCAGGTCGCCGGAGATCCCGTCGATGGCCCGGCCATCCGGGCCTGGTGCGATGCCATGTCCGAGGGGAACCCGTCGTTCACCGACGAGGCGGCTGCCGCTGCCGGACCCCACGGCGGGATCGTGGCGCCGCCGGCCACGCTCAACATGTGGACGATGCCGGACCGCATCGAGGGTGGCACGGCAGGTCGAGACACCGACCAGCCGCAGCACGCCGCCTACCAGCTGCTCGACGACGCAGGGTTCACGGGCGTGGTCGCCACCAACTCCGACCAGGCCTACGAGCGCCACCTCCGGCCCGGCGATGTCGTGTCTGCCCAGACGACGCTTTCCGGCATCTCGCCGCAGAAGCAGACTGCGCTGGGGATCGGTTACTTCGTGACGACCGAGGTGGCGTATGCGAACCAGCAGGGAGAGGCGGTCGGCTCGCTCAGCTTCCGGGTCTTCAAGTTCCGGCCCGGGACCGGTCGGTCGCGGGGCGACGGCCCGGCTGGCACCACCCCTGACGATTCACCCCGGCCCGAACGCCCCCGGCCCCGTTGGAACCAGGACCAGGCATGGCACTGGGAGGGGCTGCGGCAGCGCGAGCTGCGCATCCAGCGCTTCACCGGCAGCGGGCGCCTCGTGCACCCGCCGGTCGTCGCCGATCCGGTGACCCACTCGATGGACTACGACTGGGTCGTGGCCACGGGGCGGGGTTTCCTCTACAGCTGGACCGCCCCGGAGCACCCGAAGGCCCCCGCCTTCGACTACCCGCTCGTCGTCGGGTTGGTGGAGCTCGAGGAGGGGGTGCGCATGGTCTCCAACATCGTGGGCGTCCCGCCCGACCAGCTCGAGATCGGCATGCCCCTCGAGGTCTGCTGGCTGGACAGCCACGACGACGTCACGCTCCACCAGTTCCGTCCGGCACGTATCGAACGTCGAGAGGGCACGCTGACCATGGGCGAGGTGACGGTCGGTGACCCGTTGCCGCCCTGCCCGATCGATGTCACGAGGGATCTCGTCGTGTTGGGGGCGCTGGCCACGTTCGACCAGCAGGACGTCCACCACGACCGGGACGCCGCCCGGGCCAAGGGCCTGCCGGACATCATCATGAACATCCTCACCTCGAGCGGGCTGGTTGCCCGCTGGCTGGGCGACTGGGCCGGCGACGGGGCGGTGTTGCGCAGCCTCAGGATCGGGCTCGGCGTGCCCAACCATCCCGGCGACGTGATGACGATGACGGGTTCGGTGACGGGTTCGGTGGCGGGTTCGGTGATGGGTTCGGCGGCGGGTTCGGTGACGGGTTCGGTGGAAACGGGGGAGGTGGGCGCCGTGACGGTGTCTTTCGTCGGCGCCAACTCGCTCGGCAGCCACGTCCACGGCAGCGCCGAGCTGGTGCTGCCGGAAGGTCGGCGTGGGGCAGGGGAGAACGCCTGACATGTGGACCCCCGCCCGCCAGACCGCCATCGTCGGCATTGGCGCCACCGAGTTCTCGAAGGACTCCGGCCGGACGCCGATGCAGCTGGCGACCGAGGCGTGCCTCGCCGCCTGCGCCGACGCCGGCCTCGACCCGACGTTGGTCGACGGCATGTCGCTGTTCAGCATGGAGCGCAACCACGAGATCGAGGTGGCCCGCAACCTGGGCATCCCCCGCCTGCGGTTCTTCAGCATGGTCAACCACGGCGGCGGTGGAGGCTGTGCCACGGTCGCGATGGCCGCCATGGCCGTGCACACCGGCGCAGCCGACTACGTGCTGGCCTACCGGGCGTTCAACGAGCGCTCGTGGCACCGGTTCGGAAGCGGCGTCCAGGGCCACCACGCCAGCCCCGAGGCCAACGACGTCTCGTTCAGCTGGACCTCGCCGTTCGGACTCCTCACGCCCGCCCAGTGGGCCGGCATGTTCGCCACCCGCTACATGCACCAGTACGGGGCGACGTCGGAGGACTTCGGTCGCATCGCGGTCGCCGACCGGCGCCATGCGGCGAACAACCCGGCCGCCTTCTTCCACGGGCGGCCCATCACCCTCGAGGAGCACCAGGCCAGCCGGATCATCTCCGACCCGCTGCGGCTCCTCGACTGCTGCCAGGAGAGCGACGGCGGCGTGGCGCTGCTCGTCACCAGCGCCGAGCGGGTGCAGGGCCTGGATCAGGAGCCGGCCTGGGTCGCCGCAGCCGCCCAGGGGGTCGCCGCTGACCAGTGGATGATGCGTTCGTACTACCGCGACGACATCACCGGCCTCCCCGAGATGGGGGTCGTGGCCGAGCAACTCTGGGAATCATCGGGCCTCGGTCCGTCCGACATCCAGACGGCGATGCTCTACGACCACTTCACGCCGCTGGTCCTGCCCCAGTTCGAGGAGTTCGGTTTCTGTGCGACCGGCGAGGCCAGGGACTTCATCGCCGACGGGAACATCGAGATGGGCGGCGGCCTACCGGTCAACACCAACGGCGGCCAGTTGGGCGAGGCGTACATCCACGGCATGAACGGCATCGCCGAGGGGGTGCGTCAGATCCGGGGAACCTCGGTCAACCAGGTCGATGGCGCCACGAACGTGCTGGTGACCTCGGGCAGCGGCGTCCCGACGAGCGGCCTCGTGCTCAGCGCAGAGGGCGCCTGAGGAACCCTCTCCCGGTCGTCGAAATGGCCCTCAGCGCAGGTTGCGGGGGCCGCCGCGGAGGCCGGGCCAGCGCGAACCGCCGATCGTGTCGGCGTGGGGCCAGAAGGCGACCGGGTCGAGCGGGCCGGCGTTGGTGATCTCGCGTGCCTTGTGGACCGAGGTGATGAGCCGCGCCGAGAGTTGCTCGCGCATCGGCAGGAGTTCGGTGTGCGGGTCCCACGGGCTGTCCCGCAGGGTCAGGGTGCCGTCGAGTTCCTCGACGTGCACCTGTTCGCTGACCTGTCGAACCCTGACGACGTGGGGCGGGTAGTCCCACTCGCCCTCGGCGCCGCCGATCGCCCGCGAGTGCTTGAGCCACCACTCGTTCTCCTCGCGGTCGCCCGGCTCGGGGTCGACGGTCCCCGTGGACCGGCCCCGAAACTCGAAGAACGTGTAGCCCTGGTGGGTGGCCGTGGCCTCGACGGCGTCGCCGAACCGGAAGTAGCGGGTGGTGCACGGGAACTTGGGCTGGCCGTTGGTCTCTCTCGTGTTGAAGATGGCCGCCTCCTGGTCGATGCCGATGCCCAGCGAGAACAGGCCGGCGATGCCGTCGAAGACGGCCTGGACCCTGGTGCTCATGCCGAACTCGGGTTCGTCGAGGATCGGCACGCAGTAGACGCCGAGCGTCACGATCGGTTCGGCACCCGGCTCGATGCCCGGGGGGAGCAGGGCGGCCACCTTGTCGGGATCGGTGCGGTAGGTGATGACCAGCTTGGGCCAGCCGGCGATCTCGCCGGGTCGGTTGCTGTCGATTGTCTCGCCCATCGGGCCTCCTCGGGCTCGTTTCCGGGACTCTGTGTCTCTGTGACAGTGTGACATGGACGCGTCTCTGCCGCCGAAGCGGGCTCCCGATCGGAAGCCGGGGTCAGGGTCCCGGGTCAGAAGTCGCCGGCTTCCCTCCGCAGGCCTGTGAGAGCGGTCGTCACGGCGGACAGGTCGTTGCGGCCCATGCCCTCGAGCCCGAATCGGATGTCGGCCATGGCTTCGGCGGCACGTTCGACCGTGGCCCGCCCCCGACCGGTGAGTTCGGCGAGCGTGGTGCGCCGGTCGGACGGGTGGGGTTTCCGCCGGACGAGCCCATCGGCCTCGAGGCGGTCGATGGTGTTGGTCACCGATGCGGGGTGGACCTGGAGGCGGTCGCCGATCTTGCCGAGGGGCAGCGAGCCGTGCCGCGAGAAGTGCAGGAGTGCGAGCGCCTCGAAGCGGCTGAAGTTGAGGCCGAAGGGGGTGAGTGCGGCGTCGATCCGGCGCAACAGGACCTGGTGGGCCCGGGTGATGGACGTTGCTGCGGCCATGGCGTCGGCGCCGCCCCAGCGGTTGGACCTCCAGTTGCGGCGGGCCTCGTCGATGGGGTCGAACGGCAGCGGCATCGACACATTCTAGGCGAGGTCACACGCAATAGTCGGATGAGCAATGTTCAGGTGGCAAATAGTTGGACATCCAAGTAGTCTGTGGACCGTGGCAGACCAGCACCGAACCCTGTCGGGCATTCCCGTCGACCCTGTCTACGGCGAGGGCCCCCTCCCCGGTGAGTACCCCTACACCCGGGGCATCCACGCCGAGATGTACCGGAACCGGCACTGGACCATGCGCATGTTCGCCGGGTTCGGCACCGCCACCGACACCAACGGGCGCTTCAAGGAGCTGCTTCGGTCCGGCGGCACCGGGCTCTCGACCGCCTTCGACATGCCGACCCTCATGGGTCGTGATTCGGACCACCCGCTCGCTCTCGGCGAGGTCGGACGGGCAGGCGTCGCCGTCGACACGGTCGAGGACATGGCCGACCTCTTCGCCGACATCGACCTCGCTGCGGTCACCACGTCGATGACCATCAACGGACCGGCCCCGATCCTGCTGGCCATGTACGTCGCCGTCGCCGAAGAGGGCGGCGTCGAACGCGGACGCCTGGCCGGCACGCTCCAGAACGACATCCTCAAGGAGTACCAGGCCCAGAAGGAGTACCTGTTCCCGCCCCGCCCCTCGGTGCGCCTGGTCACGGACGTCATCCGGTTCACCGCCGCCGAGATGCCCCGCTGGAACCCGGTGTCGGTCTCCGGCTACCACATCCGCGAGGCCGGCTCCACGGCCGCCCAGGAACTGGCGTTCACCCTCGCCAACGGGTTCGCCTACGTCGAGGCGGCAGCGGCGGCCGGCCTCGACGTCGACGAGTTCGCTCCCCGCCTGTCCTTTTTCTTCAACAGCCACAGCGACTTCTTCGAG
>CAJXIS010000095.1 GCA_913054115.1 uncultured Acidimicrobiaceae bacterium
CGGCGGGCTGCTGCGGTCGACGTCGAGGACGAAGCCGGGTCGGGGGGCCAGGTGGCCGTTGTTGCTCACAGGCTCGTCTCCCTGTTGTTCGGAACGACTCCATCCGGCGGCGGCTGCATGCTCACGTGCTCATCTCCATGAGTGCTTCTCGTTCCTTTTCGTCGCGCAGGTCGAAAGCCACCTTGACGGCACCTCGACGACCGGCGGCTGCGGCGTGCTCGAGGGCTTCGCGGTAGCGGTGCAGGGGGTAGGTGGCCGACACGAGGCGGCCGAGGTCGGCGGCCTGCACGAGCCCGGTGGCCAGATCGAAGGTCCGGGCGGTGGAGCCGTCGGGCAGGGTCTCGGTGCCGTAGGTGTAGGCGCCGACCAGTTCGATCTCGCGGTGCCACAGTGGCGTCAGCTCGAGCGTGACGGAGGCTGGCATGCCGACCAGCACGATGCGTCCCCGGGGGCGGGTGATCGCCAGGGCGTCGGTGATGCTCGCCGATGAGCCCACGCAGTCGATGACCACGTCGGTGCCTCCGCTGAGCCGGTCGACGGCGCCGTTGTCGCGGTCGAGGCTGATGGCCCGGCTACCGGTGGCCCGCCGTACCGCCCGGCGGATGCCGTCTGGTTCGACGACCAGGTCGGCGCCGAGTTCTGCGGCGAGCCGTCGTTGGCTGGGGTACCGGGCGGTCGCCACGATGGTCCGGGGGTTGGCGAAGGTGCGGAGGGCGGCGATCGTGAGCAGGCCGAGCGTGCCGGCGCCGAGCACCGTGACGACGGCCCCGTCGGTGACGCCGGCGACGAGGGCGGCGTGGACAGCGCAGGCCGTGGGCTCGACCATCACGGCCGATTCGTCGCTGAACGTGTCGTCGACGGGGTGCAGCTGGCTGGGGTGGGCGGAGAATGCGGTGGCCCAGCCGCCGCCCGTGTCGTGGCAGGAGCCGGTCTGGATGCCTGGTTCGAGGTCGCCGAACGTGGTGTGCTCGCAGTTGCCGAGGTGGCCGGCTGCGCACGGGTCGCAGGTGGGGGCGAGGTTGCGGCTGACGCATCCCAGAACCGGTTCGAGCACCACCCGGGTGCCGTCGTCGAGGTCGCCCACCACCTCGTGGCCCGGCACGAACGGGAACGACACGAGCGGCTCGAAGTAGCGGGCCGACCGGCCGTCGATCGTGGCGAGGTCCGATCCGCAGATGCCCGACAGCCGGGGTCGGACCCGTACCCAGTCGGGTCCGGGGGCGGTCGGCGGCTCGAGGTCGGTGAGCCGCAGCGGCCCGACTGCGGCGCCACCGCCGGGCGTGAGGCTGCCGGCCAGGCGGGCGGCGGCGAAGCGGGGCACGTTCCTGCGGAACTGCAGTGCCTTCATCGGCGGTCCCTCTTGAAACGCGCCTTCATCGGACGACCGTGCGCGGGGGAGCGAGGGGCAGCAGGCGCCGGGACATGCCTGGCGACTTGCGGAAGTCCTCGACCAGCCAGCCGCGCTTGCGGGCGATGGAGGCGAGGCGGGTCTCGGGGTTCACGGCGACCGGGAAGCCGACGGCCTCGAGCATCGGGAGGTCGCTGGCCGAGTCGGCGTAGGCGATCGACTCGCGGAGGTCGTACCCGTGCTCGTCGGCGAGGTCGGCCAGCGCCTGGTAGCGCGCCTCGCCGGTGGGCGGCACGGAGGTGAGCTGGCCGTCGTAGGTGACGCCGTCGGAGCCGAGCCGGGCGCATATCACGTCGTCGAAGAGGGGCCGCAGCGGTTCGACCACGAAGTCGAGGGCGCCGGTGATGAGGACGGTGCGGTGTCCGAGCGCCCGGTGCTCGCGCACCCGCCGGATGGCGGCCGGGAACGACTTGGCGAGCAGCAGCTCGTTGACGTGCTCGAGGGCGTCCTCGGCGATCTGGTCGACCGGGGCGCCGTCGTAGCGCCGGTAGAAGTAGCGCAGGAAGTCGCTGCGGTCGAGGCGGTCGAGGGCCAGCAGGCGGGGGGCCTCGGCGATGGTCTTGAGCACGAAGCGGGCCCGGTCGCGCTTGTCGAGGTGGCGGCTCGCCAGCCACGAGTACGAGGCCACGACGTTCGATGCGATGAGGGTGTTCTCGAGGTCGAAGGCGGCAAGTTGCCGGTCGGGGGACAGGATCTGGGAGCGCAGCCGTTCGGAGCGGCTCTGTCCGCCCCGGCTCGGCGGGCGCATCGGCGCACGGGCGGCCTTGACCACCGACGGGAGGTGCACCTCTGGGATGTAGCGGTCCCAGTCGATGATCCGGGGGTCGAAGCAGAACGCCGTCCGATCGTCGTCGTCGAGGTTGTCCCACAGGGTCAGCAGGCGGTCCAGCCCGTAGACGGCCTCGCACTCCGCATAGGCGCCGTAGAGGTCGACGTAGCCCATGGCCCGGTCGACGAGCTCGCGCTTCTCCTCGAGCCGGGCGGCGGTCATGGCGTGGCGTCCGCGCACGGGAAGCACGTCGAAGGCCTTGTGCGCCTTGTCGAGCATGGAGCCGGCCCGCTCGAGCTGTTGCTTGACACGCCCACGGCCCGGGAACGACCACTGGGGCACGGAGATGGGCTGGCCGTGCTCGTCGTAGATGGGGTGCTCGGTGAACCACTCCCGGACGAGGTCGACGAGCTTCCCGTAGCGCAGGGGGTTCTCTGCTCCCGAGGCGATCTGGACGATGTCGCCACCCGGCGGAGCGTCGGGGTCGGGGCCTCGGGCGGCCACCGCACAGATGGTGGCGACGACGAAGTCGACGGGGATGACGTCGACGGTGCCCTCCGGGACGCCGGGGAACTCCTTGAGCAGGCCCCGGGCGTACGAGACGATGACGGGCTCGGCCATGCGGAAGCCACGGATCCAGCCGGGGACGGGTTCGGCGAGTGCCGATTCGATGATCGAGGGTCGCACGATGCTGACGGGGACGTCGCCGGCCGACTCGGTCAGGGCGACCTCGCCGAGGGCCTTGGTGTACGCGTAGGCGTCGGGGAAGCCCAGCGAGGAGGCGCGGGAGCGGCCGGCCTCGGCCATGCGGTCCTCGACCCAGCGGGTGCGGAGCTGTTCGGTCTTGGCGGCCAGGGCGGGGGTGCCGGCGGCTCCGAGTTCTTTGTGGGCGGCGGTCCGGAACTCGGCCAGCTTCTCGGGGGTGCGGCTGGCGGTCTCGGTCTCGGATCGGATCCGTCGGGCGCTGTCGACCTCGGTGCGCCAGTCGACAGCGACGAAGAAGGGACTCTGGTCGACGGGCTGCTCGGGGGCGGCTCCCCGGCGGCTGCCGGCCACGTAACAGGTCGAGACGGCAACGAGGTGGGGAGCGATTCCGAGGTCCTGAAGCGTCTGGACGATGCGCACGGAGCCCAGCAGGTTGATCTCGACGGCCTGGTCGAGTGGCGAGTCGAAGCTGACGATCGCCGCCGAGTGGATGAAGAGGTCGCAGCCGGCCAGGGTGGCGCGGCCCTCGTCGTCGAGGCCGAGGCCGTCGTTGGTAACGTCGCCGGCGACTGCGGTGACGCGGCGGGCGACCATCTCCTCGAAGGCGTCCTTGCCGAGGTCGGAGCGGAGGCGGTCGAAGGCGTCGTTGTGGAAGATGTCGCGGCTGACCCGCCGCTCGGCGCCGCGACGGCCCGGTCGGACGATGAGCACGAGCTCGCAGTCGGGGGCGCTGCGGAGGAGCCGCTCGACGAGGGCGGTGCCGAGGAAGCCGGTGCTCCCGGTGATGGCGATCCGGCGACCCGCCAGCGACTCAGCGATCATGGGCCTCTTTCTACCAGATGGTCAGGGGACTTACCAGATGGTCAGGAAAAGGACTACGGTGCGGACATGACCGATCCGGCGACCCTTCGGGAGACGGTGCGCGATACGGTGCGCGACACGGTGCGTGGCGCCGGTCGGTCATCGGGCCGTGGCGCCGAGACCCGGGAGCGCATCCTCGACGCCGCCCTCGAATCCTTCGGCACGATCGGCTACGACGGCACGTCGCTCGACGACCTCGCCAGCGGCCTCGGCATCCGCAAGCAGACGATCCTCTACCACTACGTCAGCAAGCGGGGCCTGCTCGGCGCCGTCGTGGATCGCTGTGCCGCCGACCTCAACACCGCCCTGCTCGAGGTGCTCGAGGGCGAGGCCACCGACTGGGAACGGGTGGAGGCGTTGGTGCGCTCCGTGTTCCGGGTGGCGCTCGAGCAGCCGCTGCTGATGGGCCTGCTGCGCGAGGTGTCCCGGCCGGGCTCCCCGGCGGCACCCCGCCTCAAGGGTGCCATGGGACCGCTGATGGAGCGGGCGCAGGCCTGGATGGAGCGCGAGATGGACGCCGGCAGGATGCGACGCACCGACGCCCAGCTGGTGCTGATCAGCGCCTACTCGACGGTGGTGGGCCTCGCCACCGAGGTCGAGGTGCTGCGCGCCGCCGGCCTCGAGCCGACGATGCGCACCGTGGCGACCCGTCGCCGCGAGCTGCTGCGGTTCCTGCGCGCCTCCCTCGACCCCCAACGCTGAGGCGGGTCGGGTTTCCCCGGCAACGCGCTCTTCAGCGGTGGGTGTTGCGGCGGCGGCGGGCGTGGCGCTCGACGGCCAGGTCGACCAGGCGGTCGACGAGCGCCGGGTAGGACAGGCCCGCCTTCTGCCAGAGCCGCGGATACATCGAGATCGGGGTGAAGCCCGGGATCGTGTTGACCTCGTTGAGCACCGGGCCCCGGCCGTCGTCGGCGAGGAAGAAGTCGACCCTCGCCATGCCCGAGCAGCGCAGCGCCAGGAAGGCCCTGGCGGCGAGCTCCTGGAAGCGCACGGCGGTCTCGGGGTCGAGGTCGGGGTCATCGACCAGCTCGGCGGCGCCGGTCTCGTATTTGTCGGCGTAGTCGTAGAAGTCGGCGCCGGGACGGATCTCGCCGGGTCCCGACACCTGCGGCACCCGGTCGCCCAGCACCGCCAGCTCGATCTCGCGACCGGAGATCGCCTCCTCGACGATGATCCACTCGTCGTAGGCGGCGGCGGCCGCCAGGGCCACCTCGAGGGTGGTGGCGTCGGTGGCCTTCGACACGCCGATCGACGAGCCGAGGTTGGCGGGCTTCACGAACACCGTCGGACCCAGGTCGGCGAGCAGCGAGTCGAGGAGTGCGGCGAGGGTGTCGGTGCCGGGAGCACCGAGGTCGTCGGCATGCAGGCCCCGGTAGTTGGCCAGGGGCAGGTCGTGCTGGGCCAGGACCTCCTTGGCGGCCAACTTGTCCATCGCCAGCGACGAACCCAGCACGCCGGCGCCCACGTAGGGCACGTCGGCCAGCTCGAGCAGGCCCTGGACCGTGCCGTCCTCGCCCAACGGGCCGTGCAGCAGGGGGAACACGACCACAGGTCCGGCGGCCGACAGCTCGGCGAGGCGGGGGAGCGGGTCCCAGGCGGGTCCGGTCGGGTCGAGCGCCTCGGGCAGGTCGCCGGCGGCGTGGGCGGTGGCTGCGGCCTCGGCCAGCGACCAACGTCCTTCGAGGTCGATGCCCACCGGGACGACGTCGTAGCGGTCGGGGTCGACGGCGGCGAGCACGTGGCGGGCCGACACGCACGAGACGTCGTGCTCGGCGCTGCGCCCGCCGAACAGCAGGACGAACGTGCGCCGGGGTGACTCGGGGGAGGCGTCGGGCATGGGCAGATGGTACGAGCGGGCCGACGGAGCGAGGTGGCACGGTTGGGGCTGCCGGGGCTGGGAGACTCCCACCCATGCGTTTCCGGGCCTCGCAGGTGGCCACCGCCGTGGGCGGCGAACTCGTCGGTGACGACGCCTGGCTCGACGGCGCCACCCAGGACTCGCGTGCGGTCACGCCCGGCTGCCTGTTCGTGCCGATCGTCGCCGGGCGAGACGGCCACGAGTTCATCGCTGCGGCCCTAGCGGCGGGTGCCGCCGGCTATCTGACGGAGTGCGAACCGGGGCCGGGCACGGCAATCCGGGTCGAGGACACGGGAGCCGCCCTCCTCGCCCTCGGCGCTGCGGCCCGCGGCTCGCTGTCGGGGCCGGTGGTCGGCATCACCGGCTCGGTCGGCAAGACCTCGGTCAAGGACCTCACCCGGGCCGTGCTCGCCAGGCGGGGGCCGGTCCATGCCAGCCACCGGTCGTTCAACAACGAGATCGGTGTGCCGCTGACCCTGCTGGGTGCCCCCGGGGACGGACCGGTGATCGTCGAGTTGGGCGCCCGACACGTCGGTGACATCGCCGCACTGTGCGAGGTGGCCCGACCCGACATCGGCGTGCTGACCACGGTGGCCGTCGCCCACACCGGTGAGTTCGGGTCGGTCGAGGCCGTGGCCCGGACCAAGGGCGAGTTGTTCGACGCCCTGCCCCCCGACGGCTGTGCGGTGCTCAACGCCGACGTGCCAGAGGTCGTGGCACAGGCGTCCCGTGCCCGGTCCCGGGTCCTCACCTTCGGCGACGTCGGCGAGGTCCGCGCCCGAGACGTCGTGCTCGACGACGACCTGCGGGCCTCGTTCCGCCTGGAGTCGCCGTGGGGCCGGACCGAGGTGCGGCTGTCGGTCCACGGGGCCCACATGGTCCCCAACGCACTCGCCGCAGCGGCCGTGGGCCTTGTGCTCGATATGCCCCTCGCCGACGTGGCTGCCGGCCTCGCCGAGGGCGACGCCTCGCCGTGGCGCATGGCGCTGGGCACGGCGCCGTCGGGCCTGCGGGTCCTCAACGACGCCTACAACGCCAACCCGGCCTCGACGGCGGCTGCGCTCGATTCCCTGGCCGCCCTCCCAGTGGCCGGCCGACGGGTGGCGGTGCTGGGCCTGATGGCCGAACTGGGCGACCAGGCGGCCGACGAGCACCTGGCCATCGCACAGCGGACCGCCGACCTCGGCATCGAGCTGGTGGCTGTCGGCACCGACCTCTACGGCGTCGAACCGCTGGCGGACGTCGACGAGGCCCACAGCGCACTCGACCTCGGCGCCGACGACGCCGTGCTGGTCAAGGGCAGCCGGGTGGCCGGCCTCGAGGTGCTCGCCGAACGGCTCCTTGCCGGATGACCGGCGCCTGACCCGGGTCAATCCGGGTCGAAGGGCAGCTCGGTCGGCGCCAGCGGGGTGTTCGACCGGTTCCAGACCGCCAACTGTTCGGCGTCGCACACCCGGCAGAGGTGCACGACCTGCATCGACTGGATCGACAGCTGCGTGCCGCGGGACTTGTCGACGATCGACCGAAGGGCGGTCCGGACGTCGTCGGAGCGGCAGGTGGGGCAGCGGGGCGTGAGGTCGCGGTCCCAGACCAGCCCGCAGGCGCCGCAGGTGACCGTGATGGTCTCGCTGCCCGGGTCGCCCTGCCGGTCGCCCGACAGGTCCTCGTCCTCGCCGCAGCCCGGGCACTCGATCACGCTCACCGGCAGCAACCCTACGGTTGGCGCCGCGCCTTATCCGCCGAAGTGGAACTGCGAGGCAGGGAGGTCGATCTGGCACTCGGTGGAGAGTGCCCGTGAGAGTTCGATCGTGTTCACGGATGCACTGCCTTCCGCGTCGAGTGCTGCTGATATCTCCTTGCGAAGGGTCCCGGCCACCTCGCTGATGCCAGGTGCATCGAGTGACTGGATCTGGAACAGGAACCGTCGGTACTCGCTGAACCAACTCTGTCTGTGCAGGTTGAAGGAGATGATCCCTTCCTGGACCGTCGAGTGGGATGCCGCAATGAGATCGGCGATGAGCTCGCATGGCACCGATTGGGTCGCATCGTCCGGACCGGAGGTTTCGATCGCCGGCTCAACCGTTGTCGAG
>CAJXIS010000096.1 GCA_913054115.1 uncultured Acidimicrobiaceae bacterium
GGTGCGCCGGTGGGTGAGGGTTCGCCCGGTGGCGGTGGGGGCGACGGCCAGCAGCTCGCCTTCGATGCCGGGCAACGTCTCGGCGAGGCTCGTCGCACCCTCGTTGAGGTTGACCCAGAGGAAGCCGGCCATCTCGTCGAGCCGCACCGCCGGCACGCACAGGTCGCCGACCGGCTCGCCCCTGGCGAAGAGCAGGCGTCCGTCGAGGTCGTAGGTCCAGGCGTGGTATGGGCAGGTGATGCTCTGGGCCGACCCGGTGTCGCCGACCAGCAACTCGTGTCCCCGGTGCTGGCAGACGTTGTACATGGCGTGGAGCGAGCCGTCGGCCTGGCGGACGACGGCGATGCCCTGGTCGCCGATGGCAGCGGTCAGGAAGTCGCCGGCCCTCGTGAGCTGGCCGGTGTGGCCGACCAGGTGCCACGTGCGGGCGAAGATGCGGTCGAGCTCCTCGGCGAAGATCGACGGATCGGTGTACCAGTCGCCGCTGAGGGCTCGGCGGTGCTCGGTCAATGCGTGCTCCTCGTCGGCGGTATCGGCAGGCGGGTGGAGGGCGGCAGGCTAGGGCAGGTCGGCCAGTGCGTCCACCAGCCGGTCCATCCGGTGGGGAAGGTTGATGTCGCTGCGCAGGTAGCGCTTGCCGAGGCCCCGGAACGACACCGAGCCGTCCTTGACGATGACACCCCGCTCGAGCAGGCCGTTGAACACCCTCGTCGAGTCGGTGTCCGGGTCGAGGATCTCGATCAACATGAAGTTGGAGCGGGTCCCCGGCACGAGGCGGAAGCGGTCGAGTTCGCCGAAGCGCTCCGTGACGTGGGCCCTGCCCCCGAGGATGGCGGCCACGGTCCGGTCGACGTGCCCGTCGTCGGCCAGGGCGGCGATGCCGCCGACGATCTGGAGGCGACCCACGTTCCAGGTGGGCTTGACGGCGAGCAGCGGAGGGATGAGGTCGGGGTGGGCGACGCCGAAGCCGAGGCGCAGGCCGGCCAGGCCGTAGGCCTTGGAGAAGGTGCGCAGCACGATGAGGTTGTCGTACTCCTTCGCCAGGTGGATGTGGCCGGGGGTGTCCGAGTAGTGGACGTAGGCCTCGTCGAGGGCGACGAGGGCGTGGGGGGCCGCCTCGATGATGCGCCGGACATCGGCCTCTTCGAGCCAGGTGCCGGAGGGGGAGTGCGGGTTGGTGACGAACACGATCCGGGTGTCGGGCTCGATGGCATCGATGTAGGCGTCGACGTCGCACGACATGGTGGGCGTGTCGATGTAGACGGGCCGGCGGTCCTCGGCCTCGGCGAAGAGGTGGTACATCGGGAAGCAGGGTCGGGTCATGAGGACCTTGCCGCCCGGTTCGGCGTAGGCGCGGATGATGAGGGCGATCACCTCGGTCTCGCCGGAGCCGCAGACGAGGTTCTCGGGGGCGTAGCCGTACTTCTCGGCGATGGCCTCGCGGAGCGGCTCGGCGGTCCAGGAGGAGTACAGGTGGATGTGCCCGACCTCCTCGCGGATGGCGGCCATGGCCAGGGGAGAGGGGCCGAACGGGTTCTCGGCGGAGCCGAGCTTGGCCACCTCGTCGGCGGGGATGCCGTAGCGGGCGGTCACCCAGTCGACCGGCAGGCCCGGCACGTAGAACTCGGGGTCCACCAGGTTGGGGTTCGCGAGGTGGAGGTCCACGGCACTACTCCCTGACGTACGCGCCGGCGGCTCGGCGGTGCTGGTGGAACTGGTCGATGGCTTCGGTGGCCTCGGAGCGGCTGTCGGCGACGAGGAAGGCGAGTAGTGCCTCGAGCAGCGCCACGACGCCGATGACGCTGGCGAAGTAGAGGGGGGTCTCGGTGGCGGCGACGAAGATGTGGTCGGCGGCGAGTGCGGTGGGCGCCGTGCGGCTGTCGGTGATGGCGACGACGGTGACGCCTCGTTCGGCGGCGAGGCGGGTGGCCTCGACGATCTCGGTGCGGTAGGGGGCGAAGGTCATCGAGAGGAGGACGTCGCCGGGACCCATGCGGGCCACGTCGTCGATCGGGAGGCCGTCGTTGGTGGGGAGGGCGTGGAGGCCGGGGAGCGCCATCGAGCCCACGTAGCAGAAGTGTCGGGCGAGGGGCGCCAGGGCGCCGACGCCGAGCACGCCGGTGTGGTCGGCGTCGAGGATGGTGTCGGCGACCAACTTGAGTTCGGAGGAGTCGAGGTCGTCGAAGACCTGTTCGACGATGGCGAGGTTCGAAGACGCCAGGTCGGCGAGCAGGTCGCCGTGGTGCTCGGCCCCGGCGATGGCCTGGAGCCAGCGGGCCTTGTCGGGGAATGAGGTGCCGGCCGCGGCCACGTCGCTGCGGAACGGCTCCCGGAGGTCGTCGTAGCCCTTGAAGCCGATCGCGCGGGCGAGCCGTACGAGGGTGTTGGGCTTGACACCTGCCTCGTCGGCCAGTTGGCGCATCGAGAGCACCGCCACGCGGCCCGGTTGGTCGAGGACGTGGCGTGCGGCGAGGCGGACCTGCGGGCTGAGGTCGGGATACGACTCGGCGAGCCGGTCGAGGACCTGGGCGGGGGAGGTGGACGCCATCGTGGTACAAATGTACCATAATGATCCAGACAGTGGACAACTGTCCGGTATCGGCGCCGTCCCCGCAGGAGCACCTCCATGGCCATGCCCGACAACGCCCGGGTCGTCGTCGTCGGCGGCGGAATCGTCGGCGCCAGCGTGCTCTACCACCTGGCCAGGGAGGGCTGGACCGACACGCTGCTCGTCGAGAAGGCCGAGTTCACGTCAGGCTCCACGTGGCACGCCGCCGGCCAGGTCACCCACTCGGTCTCGAGCTACACGCTGGCCTCGATGCGCCGGTACGCCACCGAGCTGTATCCGGCGCTCGAGGCCGAGACCGGCGTCGCCACCTCGTGGCACGAGCCCGGCTCGTTCCGTGTCGCCTACGAGCCGATCGAGATCGACTGGCTGAAGGGGCAACTCGGCGTCGGTGCCTATGCCGGCCTCGAGATGGACTGGGTCGGCCCGGAGGTCGTCGCCGAACACCATCCGCTCTATGACGTGTCCAGGATCGTGGGTGCCATCTGGACGCCCGGGGACGGCCACGTCGATCCGTCCGGCGCCACCAATGCGCTCCTGACCGGTGCCCGCAACCGGGGTGCCGTGACGTCCCGCCGGAACCGGGTGCTCGAGATCAACCGGCGCCCCGACGGCGACTGGGACGTGGTCACCGAGCAGGGCACCGTCACCTGCGAGCACGTCGTCAACGCCGCCGGCTGCTACGCGGACCGCGTGGCCCGCATGGTCGGCCTGCGGGTGCCGATGGCCAACGCCCTCCACGCCTACCTCATCACCGAGCCGGTCCCCGAGATCGCCGCCCTAGACATCGAACTGCCGGTCATGCGCGACGACCACCTGTCGGGCTACATCCGCCAGGAGCAGGAGGCGGGCCTCATCGGCATCTACGAACAGGTCGGCGCCGAGTCCGTCTGGCACGACCGGCCGGGGTGGGAGCTCGAGAACCCGTTGTTCCCGATCGACTACGACATCATCGGCGATCGCCTGGAGCGGGCCTTCGAGTGCATGCCGTGCCTCGAGCCTCGCGGCATCAGGCAGACGATCCGGGGCGCCATCACCCACACACCCGACGGCGAGGCCATGCTGGGCCTCTCCGGCGTGCGCAACTTCTGGATGGCGTGCGGCGCCCAGGTCGGGGTCGCAGACGGCCCCGGTCTCGGCCGGGAGCTGGCCCGCTGGATGGTCCACGGCGAGACCAACCTGAGCGTCCGCGGCTACGACCCACGGCGCTTCGGCTACGTCCCCGACGACGACTACGGACGCCTCAAGGGCACCGAGGACTACATGTACCGGCACCAGACGCCGGTGCCCGGCCTCGAGCACCCGGCCCTGCGGCCGTTGAAGCCGACCCCGTGCTTCGAGCGCCACACGGAGCACGGGGCGGTCTTCACGCAGGTCTACGGCTGGGAACGGCCCAAGTGGTATCCGGTCCCGGCCGGCCTTCCGCAGGAGGACGTGGTCGGCTTCCGGCACGTGGCCTGGTTCGAGGCGGTGCGCGGGGAGGCACGTGCCGTGCGGGAGCGGGTCGGCATCGCCGACATGACCGCCTTCGCCAAGTTCGAGTTCACCGGTCCGGATGCCGCCGAGGCCCTCGACCGGCTCACGACCAACCGCCTGCCGAGGGTCGGCCGCATCGGCCTCAACTACTTCCTCACCCCGGCCGGTCGGGTCGAGGGCGAGATGACCGTTACCCGCCTGGCCGAGGACCGCTTCTACCTGGTGTCGGCTGCCGTGGGAGAGCTCAAGGACCGCGAGTTCGTCGAGACGCACCTTCCCGAAGGACTCGACGCCACGCTCACCACGGTGTCGCAGGACCACGGCGTGCTGTCGGTTGCGGGGCCGCTGGCTCGTGACCTGCTGGAACGGTGCACCGGTGCCGACCTGTCGAGCGACGCATTCCCGTGGCTCTCGGCGCAGGAGATAGAGGTCTGCGGGGTGGCGCTGCGGGCGCTGCGGGTCGGGTTCGTGGGCGAGCTGGGCTGGGAGCTGCACGTGCCGATGGCGGGGATGCTCACCGTCTACGACGGCCTCTGGGAGGCAGGGCAGGACCTCGGTGTCGCCGACATCGGCCACCACGCCGTCAACAGCCTGCGGATGGAGAAGGGCTACCGGATCTCGCGTGACATGACCCATGACGTCGATCCGGTCGAGGCAGGTGTCGGGGCCTTCGTGAAGCGGGACAAGGGCGACTTCGTCGGACGCGAGGCATTGCTGGCACGTGACGTCGAGTCCCGCCGATGGGCATCGGCCTACCTCGAGGTCGACTGCGAAGTCGCCGAGTGCACCGGTGGCGAGGGTGTGTTCCGGGGCGACCGGGCCATCGGCCTCACCTCGTCCGGCGGTTACGGCTACACGACCGGGAAGGTCCATGCCTTTGCCTTCATCTCGCCGGAGGATGCCAGGCCCGGCACGGAACTTGAGGTGATGGTCTTCGGCGACCTGTACCAGGCACGGGTGCTCGGTGAGGCCGCCTACGATCCCGCCAACGAACGCCTGCGGATGTAGGCGGCCCGTCTGCCCACCCACCCGCCGACCACAGCGACAGGAGGCTCGAACCGTGCGGATCACCCGGATCACGATGTGGGGACTCGAGTTGCCGCTGAACCGGCCCTACTCGCTCTCGGGTGGGCGGCTCCACTTCGAGCGGCTCGACACCACCATCCTGCGGCTCGACACCGACGAGGGGCTCGTCGGCTGGGGCGAGGGATGCCCGTGGGGATCGACCTACCTGCCGGCCTTCGCCGGAGGGATCCGCGCCGGGGTCGCCGAGCTGGCGCCGGCCGTCCTCGGCAGGAATCCCAGGCAGACCGACGCCGTCTACCGGGCGATGGACGTGGCCCTGCCGGGGCACGGCTACGTGAAGTCGGCGATCGACATGGCCTGCTGGGACCTGACGGCCCGCGCTGCAGGGCTGCCCCTGTGTGACGTCCTGGGCGGGCGGGAGGAGGGGAGGGTCCGGTTGCACTCGTCGATCCCGTTCGGCACGCCCGACGAGCTGTTGGTCGAGATCGACCTGGCCAGAGCCGAGGGTTACACCTTCCATTCGGCCAAGGTCGGCGCCGACGTCGATGCGGACATCGAGCGGATGCGGATCCTCGACGCCGCCATGGCGCCCGGTGAGGAGGTCACGTTCGACGTCAACCGGGCCTGGACTCCCTCCGAGGCGATTGCCGCCCTGAACGCCACCAGCGACATCCAACGGGTCGTGGAGCAGCCGTGCCAGACCTACGAGCAGCACCTCGCTGTCCGCGCTGCCGTGGGGCAGCCGCTCGCCATCGACGAGTCGCTCGTCACGCTCGGGGACCTGCTGCGGATCGTCGCAGATCGGGCCTGCGAGGTGGTCGGGCTCAAGCTCGGACGGGTCGGCGGCATCACGCCCGCCCGACGGATGCGCGATGTCTGCCTCGAGGCGGGCATTCGCATGAACGTGGAGGACACCGGCGGGACATCGCTGTGTGCCACCGCTGTCGTGCACCTGGCCCAGACGGTCCCCGAGCCGTTCCGGCGGGCGACGTGGCTATGCCTCGATCACCTGACGGTCGACCCGGTCGAAGGCGGGGTGGTCAACGACGGGGGGTATGCCGAGGCCCCGTCCGGTCCGGGGATCGGCGCCGTGCCCGACGAGATGGCCCTGGGCGAACCCCTGGCCGTCTTCGAGGCTTCATCGTGAATGGCATCCCGGCGACCATGACGGCCGTCCATCTGGTCGGCCACGGGGGGCCGGACATGCTGGTCGTCCGCCATGACGTGCCGGTGCCCGTCCCGTCTGCGGGGGAGGTGCTCATCCGCGTGGGCGCCTGTGGCATGAACAACACCGATGTCAACACCCGTGTCGGCTGGTACTCGAAGGCGGTGACCGGGGAGACCACCGGCGAGGCGCTCGACGTCTCCGACGGGGACGGATCGTGGGGAGGCAGCGGCATCGCCTTCCCCCGGATCCAGGGTGCCGACATCTGCGGCCGGGTGGTGGCCGTCGGTGCCGGTGTCGGGTCGGGCCTCATCGGCCGCCGGGTCCTGAACGACCCGTGCATTCGGGACGCCGACGATCCGGGCGACCGCGAGCGCGCCGGGTACGTCGGTTCGGAGTGCGACGGCGGGTTCGCCCAGTACTGCGTCCTGCCGGTGCGCAACGTGCATGCCGTCGAGTCGCCGCTCACCGACGTCGAACTGGCGTCGTTCCCATGCTCGTGGGCGACGGCCGAGCACATGCTGACCAGGGCCCGGGTGGCCGACGGGGAGACGGTCGTGGTCACCGGGGCCTCCGGCGGCGTGGGGTCGGCACTGGTGCAGCTGGCCAGGGCGCGCGGGGCGCGGGTGGTGGCGATCGCCGGGGCCTCCAAGATCGACGAGGTCGCCGGCTACGGCGCGGATGCCGTCGTCGACCGCAGCGCCGCGGACCTTGCCGGCGCCGTCGCCGAGGCGGCAGGTGGGCCGATCGACGTGCTGGCCGACGTGGTGGCCGGCCCGATGTTCGCGCCGCTGCTCGAACTGCTCCGCCGGGGTGGCCGCTACACAACGGCTGGGGCGATCGGCGGGCCGATCGTCGACCTCGACGTGCGCACCCTGTACCTCCAGGACCTCGAGTTCCACGGCTGCACCGTCTACCCGCCCGAGGTGTTCGCCTCGCTGGTCGCCCGGATCGAGTCCGGTGCCCTCACACCCACCGTGGGAGGGACGTTCCCGTTGGCCGAGATCCACGCCGCCCAGGAGGCCTTCATCGCCAAGCACCATGTCGGCGCCCTGGTCCTGGAGATCCCCTGAGCCGGCCGGAACCTCGTGCGCTGGTACCTGTACTCCACCTGAGGCGCCTGTCTTGGCGTCGCCGGTCGTGGGCCGTTCCAATGGCAGCGTGACCATGCGACGACTACCTGCAGCGGTCCTCGTCACTGCCTGTCTGGTCGTCGCTGCCTGTGGGGGTGGTGACCAGACGCCCGTTGCGACGACGACGCTTGCGCCCACCACCACGCTTGCGCCCACCACGACGTTGGCGCCCACCACCACGCTTGCGCCCACCACGACGTTGGCGCCCACCACGACGTTGGCGCCCACCACGACGTTGGCGCCCACCACGACGTTGG
>CAJXIS010000097.1 GCA_913054115.1 uncultured Acidimicrobiaceae bacterium
GCCTTCGCCGACTACGGCTTCCCCGAGAGCCACTCGGTGTCGTTCGCCCACCTGGTGTACGCCAGTTCCTGGCTCAAGCACCACTATCCGGCGGCGTTCTGCGCAGGGCTGCTCAACGCCCAGCCCATGGGCTTCTACGCCCCGCACACCCTCGCCCAGGACGCCCGCCGCCATGGGGTCGAGGTGCGCACCCCCGACCTGAACCGCTCGTCGGCCGGGGCCACCCTCGAGGGCCCGGCTGACGCCCCGGCCGTGCGGATGGGTGTCGGGTCGGTGCGCGGGGTCGGCGGCGACCTCGCCGGGGCCATCGCCGCCGGCCGCCCCTATCGGTCGATCGAGGACCTCCGGCGACGGATCGGCCCCGACCGGGCGGTGCTCGAGGCGCTCGCCACCGCCGGGGCGTTCGGCTGCCTCGGCCCCGACCGGCGCCGGGCCCTGTGGACGGCCGGAGCCATCGCCGCCACCGGCATCGACCGGCTCCCGGGGGTCGTCACCGGCGTCGACGCCCCGCCGCTGCCGCCGTTGACGGCCCCCGAGACGGCCCGGGCCGACCTGTGGGCCACCGGCGTGTCGCCCGACGGGCACCCCACCCGCTTCGTCCGCAGCGAACTCGAGGCCGCCGGGGTGGTCACGGCCGAGGGCCTGCGCACCGTGGCCGACGGGGCGAAGGTGTGGGTGGCGGGGGTGGTCACCCACCGGCAGCGGCCGGCCACCGCCGGCGGGGTCACGTTCCTCAACCTCGAGGACGAGACGGGCCTCGTCAACGTGGTGGTGTCGCCCGGCTGCTGGATCCACCACCGGGAGACGGCGGCCGGGGCACCGGCCCTGCTGGTCCGGGGTCGGGTGGAGTCGGCCGAGGGGGCGGTAAACGTGGTCGCCGAGCGCCTGGAACCGTTCGTCCTCGCCTCGCCGGTCCGTTCCCGCGACTTCCGCTGAAACGACGGATCTTCCCAAATCCCCTCAAAAGGACCGCCGGGTCGTCGTCGGTCCACCACACTGGGGCCATGGCCTCGGATCGACGCACCCGGCTGGGTTCCCAGCGCCTCCGGTCCGGCCGGGCCGACATCGGCCAGCGACTCGTCGCGCTCCTGATCGGGGTCCTGGTCGCCACGCTCGGGGGGCTCGTCCTCGCAGCATCCGAGGGGACCCTGGCCGAACTGCCGGGCCTGTTGCTGCTGGTCCCTGGGGCGGTGGCGCTGCGCGGCAACATCTTCGGCGCCATGGGGAGCCGCCTCGGCACGGCCGTCCATGCCGGGACGTTCCGCCTCAACTTCCGGCCGGAGGGGGTGGTCGGCGGCAACCTGCTGGCGGCCGGGGCGCTCTCGCTGGCCTTCAGCATGGTCCTGGCGGTCCTGGCCAAGGGGACCGCCACGGTGTTCGGACTCAGCGAATCGATGACGTTGGCCGACTTCCTCGTGGTCTCGACCCTGGGCGGGCTGGTCGCCTCGGCCTCCGTGGGCCTGGTGACCGTCGGCCTGGTGGTCGGTTCGGTGCGCTTCGGCTGGGACCTCGACAACGTGACGGCGCCACTGGTGACCACGATCGGCGACCTGCTCACGGTCCCGGCGCTCGTGATCGCAGCGGCGGCTGCCGGTCATGACGTGCCCACGACGGCCCTGGCCGTCGGCCTCGTGGGTGGGTCGCTGGTCGTGCTGGTCGCCGCCTGGCGTGCCCCGATCGAGGAGGTCGGCCGGATCATCCGCCAATCGGTCCCGGTCCTGCTGGCGGCGATCGTGCTCGACCTGCTGGCGGGGATCACGATCGAGCGACGGCTCGACGACCTGCTCGACGCTGAGGCACTCCTGATCCTGCTGCCGGCCTTCCTCGGTGGCGCAGGAGCGTTGGGCGGGATCCTCTGCAGCCGTCTCTCGACCCAGTTCCACCTCGGCCTCGACGACGCCACGCCGCTGCCGAGCCGGGCCAGTGGCCGCGACATCCGGTCGGTCGTCGCGCTGGCCCTGCCCGTCTTCGCTCTCGGCGCCGTGGCGGCCCATGTGGCGGCCGTGCTCACCGGCCAGACCGGACCGGCCCTCGGCCAGATGCTGGCGGTGGCGCTGTTGGCCGGCGGGTTGGCGACCGTGTTCGTGGTGGTGGTCGCCTACTACTCGACGATGGCGTCGTTCCGGTTCGGGCTCGACCCGGACACCTACGGGATTCCCCTGGTGACGTCGTCGCTCGACCTGGTGGGGGCCTTCACCCTGGTCCTGGCCATGGTCGCGGTGGGGGTGGCGTGATGGCGCCCGCCCGCCGACTCTCCTGCGGCTCTCCCCTCTGCCGGTGTCCCGCCGGACCTACCATTGACCCCCGACCTCGAGTGAGGAAATGATGGACGACAAACCCCGCAACCTGCGGGCCATGCTGGCCGAGGCCAAGGACACCTCGGAGCTGATGGTGGACCTCGCCTACGCATCGGTCTACTTCGGCGATCCCGACATGGCCGAGGAGGTCGACGAGCTCGAGGAGCGGATGAGCGAGCTGGTCCACGACATGCGGGCCGTGTGCGTGCTCGCCGCCCGCAGCCCGCGTGAGGCCGAGGGGATGTCGTCGGTGCTCCAGGTGGTTTCCGCCATCGAACGCATGGCCAACGACGCCGTCGACATCGCCAGGATCGTCACGCACCGGCTGGGCATCCCGGCGCAGCTCATCGCCGACCTGTCCGACGCCGAGGAGGTGTCACACCGGGTGCTCGTGAGCGAGGGCTCACACATGGCGCACCGTCCGCTGTCGGCCCTCGAGCTCCCGGTGCAGGCCGGTATGCGGGTCATGTCAATCCGCCGTGGTCGCGATTGGGACACTGACATCGGCGGAGACACCGTCCTCGTTCCCGACGACGTGCTGTTCCTGCGCGGGTCGCCCGAGGGCATCACCCGACTGCGCGAGCTCGCCGCCGCACCGGTCTGGGAGCCGCCGCACGCCGACGACACCGCAGCGGTCACCGACCTCGATCGGGCGGTCGACGTGCTGATCGAGATGAAGAACCTCTCCGAGACCGCCGTGGGCCTCGCCTACAGCGCCCTGGTGTTCGGCGACCGTGGCCTCGCCGCCGAGGTGCGCCACCTCGAGGGCCGACTCGACGAGATGAAGGACCACCTCGAGCTGTGGGTGCTGCGGTCCGCAGGCGCCGACCTCGAGCCGTCGGCGCTGCGTGGGCTCCTGCACCTCGCCGAGGCCGCCGAGGACATCGGCGACCAGGCCCAGATGATGGTCTGGATCATCGAGAAGGACGAGGAGCTGCACCCGATCCTGGGCATCGCCCTCGGCGAGGCCGACGAGGTCGTGGTGCGCTACCCGGTGGCCGAGGGCTCGGCGATCGACGGTTCGTCGCTCTCCGAGCTGGGCATGAACATCGAGCCCGGCTTCACGGTGCTCGCCATCCGGCGGGGCGGCCGCTACGTGTACCGGCCGAGGGGTGCCGTGCGGCTGGCAGCGGGCGACGAACTCATCGCCAGTGGCCCCGACGAGGGCCGACCGCTGCTGGCCCGTATGTGCGGCTGGGACCTCGTCGAGGACGAGGACGGCGACGACGAACTGGTCCCAGCGGGGACCAGTGCTCCGGGTGCCTGATCCCGGCTAGTAGTCCTCGCCCGGAGGCTCCGTTCGGGCCGGAACCGTCACGACCGCTGCACCATCGTCGTCACCGCCACGGAACAGTTCGGCGATGGCGCCGAGCGAGCCCAGCGTCGCCGAGAGGTCGGTCGGCAGGAAGATCTTGGTGGCGTTGCCGTCGGCGACGATGCCGAGGGCCTCGAGGTACTTGATGGCCAGCAGGTCGGGCGTCGGGTCACCGTCGTGGATGGCCTGGTACACGCTGCGGACTGCGGCCGCCTCGCCCAGGGCGACCGTCTCCTCGCGGAACCGGTCGGCGTCGGCGACCTCGCGGATGGCCTGGGCCTGGCCCTCGGCCTGGAGGATCGCCTCTTGCTTGATGCCCTCGGCGTGCAGGATCCTCGCCTGCTTGTCGCCCTCGGCAATGGTGATGGCCGCCTCGCGGGCACCGTCGGCCTCGAGGACCACGGCCCGCCTGGTGCGCTCGGCCTTCATCTGCTCGTGCATGGCGGCCATGACATCGTTGGGTGGGTCGATGCGCTGGATCTCGACACGGACCACTCGCACGCCCCACTTGTCGGTGGCGTCGTCGAGCACCTCGCGCAACGAGACGTTGACGTTGTCGCGGGAGGTGAGCAGATTGTCGAGGGTCATCTCGCCGACCACGTTCCTCATGTTGGTCTGCGCCAGCTTCGTGATGGCCACGATGAAGTTGGCGATGTTGTAGACGAGCCGCTGGGCGTCGGTGGGCTCGTAGTAGATGACTGCATCGACCGTGACGGTCACGTTGTCCTTGGTGATGACCTCCTGCGGCGGGACGTCGATCACCTGCTCGCGCATGTCGATCCGGATCATCTTCTGGATGACCGGGGCGATCATCTTGAGGCCAGGGCCGACCGTGGTCTTGTAGCGGCCCAACTGCTCGACGAGCGCCCGCTGGTAGGGGTGGACGATCTTGACGGCGTTCGCCACGAAGATGAACAGGACGAAGGCGACGACGCCCAGGATGATCAGGCCGACCATGGTGTGGTCCTCTCTGGTTGCCTCATTCGGAGTGTGTTGATGGAACTGTATCGACGGGGCGCACGATGGCACGGGTGCCACGGATGTCGACCACCTCGATCTCGGTGCCTGAGGCGAGGTCGGCGCCGTCGGCGCTCTCGGCGTGCCACTCCTCGCGGCCCACGCGGACGGCTCCCATCCGTTCGGCATCTGCGGACAGGTCGCTGATCACGACGCCCTCCTGCCCGATGAGCCGCTCGGCCCCGACCTTGAGCGGGTCGCCGGTCGCATCGAGGCGCCGGACGATCGGGCGCACGGCGAGGGTCGCCACGAGCGAGACGACCACGAAGATGAACCATCCCGTCGCCGACCCGGCGCCCGAGAAGGCGAAGACGGCGGCCACGGCGGCTCCCAGGCCGAAGGGCAGCAGGAAGAATGTGCCGGCGACGGTGATCTCGCCGACGATGAAAGCGGCAGCGGCCGCTAGCCACACCCAACGCCAGACCTCGGGGTCCATGGGGCGCTCACCTTCCTTCTGTCGTCTTCTGCTCGGTCAGGGTGACGGTAGCACGCGTCGGTTTCGAGTTGGCCGCGGCCCCGGTTCGGCCAACCGCTACCGTGGCCGCCCATGCAGTCGTCCGAGGTGCCGGAACTCCGCCTGCTCACCATCCATGCGCACCCCGACGACGAGGCCTCCAAGGGGGCATCGACGGTGTCGGCGTGCAGCGCCGCAGGTGTGCACTGTGTTCTGGTGTGTTGCACCGGTGGCGAGGCCGGCGACATCCTCAACCCGGCCATGGACCGCCCCGAGGTCCACGCAAACCTTCCCCAGGTGCGTGCCGATGAGCTTCGTCGGGCCGCTGAGATCATCGGGTACGACGAGGTGGTCATGCTCGGCTACCACGACTCCGGCATGTCGGATTCCGATGGTGATGACGAATCCGAGGCCCACCCCGATGCATTTGCCGGTGCCGCACCCGACGAGGCCGTCGGGCGGCTCGTCGGCATCATCCGGCGGATCCGACCGCATGTGATCGTCACCTACCCCGACGAGCGGCGGGGCTACAACCATCCCGACCACCTGCAGGTGCACGACATCTCGGTGCCGGCCTTCGAGGCAGCCGGTGACCCGGAGAGGTACCCGGAGGCGGGGGATCCCTGGCAGCCGCTGAAGCTCTACTTCACGACCTGGTCCCGTGCCCGAATGGAGGCGCTGCACGCCAAGTTCGGCGAGCTCGGTCTCGAGTCGCCCTACAGCGAGTGGTGGTTCGAGCGGCCCTCCCACGACCACCTCATCACGACGAAGGTCCCCATCCACGGCCACTGGCAGGCTCGGTGCGATGCCCTCCGGGCCCACGCCACACAGATCGATCCGGCCTCGTCGTTCTGGTTCGGCCTCCCCGACGACGTCGCCGGCGACGCCTATCCGTGGGACGACTACGTCCTGGCCGAGACGCTGGTCGGCGGTCCGCCCGAGGGCGAACTCGAGTCCGACCTCTTCGACCGGATCCGGGGGCAGAGCGGTGCCGAGATCGATGCCCTGGCGCGACCGCATGCGGTGGAGGAGCCGACCTGATGGCGTCGTTCCTCTCCGAGGACTGGATCACCGAGTTTGCCGAGGGCGCAGCGGCGCTGCCCGAGCGGCCGGGCCTCGACGGGGTGGTGCGGTTCGCCGTCTCCAAGACGCCGCACGGCAAGGTGCAGTTCCGGCTCGTCGTGGCCGCCGGGCGGGTGGTCGAGGTGCTCCCCGGCCGTGAAGGCGACCAGGACGCCACCGTCACCTGGAACTATCCGGACGCCGTGGCGCAGTTCCGTGGCGAACTCGATCCGGACGAGGCGTTCATGACCGGCCGCTGCAAGGTCGGGGGCGACTACGCCCGCTACGTGTTCGGGCTGCGACCGGTGTTCGGGAGCCCCGAGTGGTCGGGCCTGCTGGCCGATCTGGCCGGACGCAGCACGTTCGACGAGGCCTGAACGGGTCCTTCGCAGGCTCAGGCGGCCCGCTGGGCCTCGCGCACGTCGCGCCAGTTGATCAGGCGCACGCGGCCCCGGTCGAGGTCGGCCCGGAGTTCCGAGTTGCCGCAGGCCAGGTCGTGGTGGTCGACGCGTCGCCCCCAGTTGTCGCAGATGGCCCGCAGTTCGGGTGTGTCGACCGCAGGCTCCACGACGATCTCGGTCACGCCCGGCTCGAGGTCCATGGCCTGGCGTTCGAGGGCGTCGGGGTCGGCGAGGGGGCGCAGGCGGTGGTGGTCGACCGTGAACACGCCCTCCTCGGCGGCCAGTGCCCGGAACGGGAAGCCGGCCGCCGCCTCGGCATCGCCGCCCTCGAGGCGGATGGGCAGGCGGTGCTCGACCGCCAGGTCGAGCAGTACGTCGAAGAACTCGGGGCGGTTCTGGAGGGCGCCGAGGTGGGTGCTGAGATGGCAGACGTCGAAGCCCCAGAGGATGGCCCGCTCGAGTTGTGCCCGGCACTCGGACCGGGTCTCGTCGATGTCGGCGTGGTCCCAGAGGTCGCCCACCGTCCGGGGGAAGCCCCCATCCCCGTCCAGCAGGGAGGGAGCGACCGTGATCGGTCGCCAGCGGTAGCAGTCGAGTTCGGCGTTGAGGGTGAGCTGCACTCCGACCGGTTCGCCGCGGTAGTGGGCGGCGGCCCCACGGGCCCAGGGGGCGGGGACCATCAGCGAGGCGCCGGTGGCCAGGCCGCTGCGCAGGCTCTCGTAGACGCCGACGTTGGCGGCGTGGCACATCCCCAGCTGGTCGGCGGTGAGGATGAGGAGCCGGTCGTCGGCACCATGGCCGAGCGCCTCGGCGAGTGCGGTCATGGCGCAACGGTACCCGACGGCCGCACAGGCGGGCGGGGGAGAGTGTGTGGAGGGGCCGCCGGTCAGGCGAGTGGCTCGTGGGGGCCGCCGCACGCAGCCCGGAACCCTCGACCCACCCGCCCCGGGTTCCTCCTCGATGCCCGCACCCGGGC
>CAJXIS010000098.1 GCA_913054115.1 uncultured Acidimicrobiaceae bacterium
GGGAGGCGCAGTGCCGCCGACACCGGGTCGCGGGAGTCCACCCAGCGCTCGAGCGAGACAGCGAGCGCCTCCTCGACCGTGAGCGCCGGGAAGAGGCGTGCGTCCTGGAACGATCGGCCCAGCCCCCGTCGGGCGCGGGCCGAGGCGCCCAGACCGTGGATCGGCGCACCGTCGAGGTGCACGGTGCCGGCATCGGCTGCGGTGAAGCCGCTGATGAGGTCGAACAGCGTCGTCTTGCCGGCACCGTTCGGTCCGATCAGCCCGAGGATCTCCCTGGGCCGGACGCCGAGGTCCACGCGGTCGACGGCCCGGATCCCGCCGAAAGAGCGGACCATGCCCCGCACCTCGAGGATCATCCGGTCAGGGTCGGCGCCGGTGTCTCCGTTCGTCGGAGTGGGCGTGGTGAGGCCGCCTCCCGCTCCCTGTGCCCTGGCGACCCCGGCCGCAGCCCCCTCGAGGAACACCGACCGCAGGACATCGGGACGCTCGAGGAGTTCAGCGGTCGGCCCGTGGAATCGGATCTCGCCCTTCTCCATGAAGTAGGCGGTCTCGGCGACGGTGAGGGCGATGTTGACGGACTGCTCGACGAGGATCACCGTCACCCCGCCGGCGGCCAACTCCTCGACCATCGGCAACAGCTCCTCGACCACGACGGGGGCCAGACCGAGCGTCAGCTCGTCGATCATGAGGAGCCGGGGCATGGTCAGGAACGCCATCGCCAGGCCCAGCATCTGCTGCTGGCCGCCGGAGAGGTCGCCGGCCCGGTGGTCCAGCCGATCGACCAGCTGGGGGAAGCGGTCGAGCACGCCGGCGAGGTCGGTGGCACGTCGGCGGCGGTCGAGCCAGCCTGCGGCACGCAGGTTCTCCCGCACGGTCAGCGACGGGAACACCCCGATGCCGCCTGGCAGCTGGGCGACGCCGTGGGCGGCGACCTCGTTGGGTGGGGCGTGGGTGATGTCGCGGCCGTCGAGGATCACCGCACCGTGGTCGGCCTCGGCGATGCCCGAGATGGCCTTGAGCAGCGTCGACTTGCCGGCCCCGTTCGTGCCGAGCAGGGCGACGATCTCCCCCTCCTGCACCTGGAAGTCCACGTCGAACAGGACCTGGACGCCGTCGTAGCCGACATCGAGGCCGCGACATATCAGCAGCGGCCGGTCACCCCGCCGGCGGGCCAGCAGGACCTCGGAACGAGCAGCAGCGGTCTGCCAGACGTCCTTGATGTCGCCGGCGATCAGCTTCCCGGCCGAAGCGACGATCAGGCCTCCGATGACACCGACGGGCAGCATGACCACCATCCCGTAGCGGATGCCCCAGTTGTCGGCGATCCAGCCGACGAAGGGGAGGACCAGCAGCCCGGGAAGTATCCAGAGCGAGCCGATCGAGAACACCATCGCCCGTGCACGTGGCGGGGCGACCATCGAGAGCACGGCGAGGATCCCCGGCCCGAGAATGGCTCCGCAGATGATGATCGTTGCGGCTGCCCCGAACGCGACACCCAGGTTCGGGGAGGTGGCGTAGAGGACCGCCAGACCCCCCTGGACCATGGAGGTGAGGGCGATGAAGCGGAGGACGAGCCCCGGATCACGCGCCAGCAGCCGGGTGCCGACGCGGGCCCCGATGACCAGCCCGATGATGGCCAACGGTGCCAACGAGGCGCTGAAGACCGCCCGGGCCCGCACGTCGAGGCCGAAGACCTCCTCGAGGAACAGGATGTTCAGTGCCTCGAATCCGACGAAGGAGATGGCCAGGAAGGGCATGGCGGCGAAGATCCTGCGCAACGAGTCGATCTTCCATGCCATCCGCCAGGCCTCTGCATAGGACGGGGGCGCTTCTTCGATGTCGACCGCCTCGGCCTCTGCGCCGGCGGCCCTGCGTTCATGGGCACCACGGATCGGTTCCCGAATCCGAACGGCGAGGACGATCAGTATCAGGGTGGGGAAGGCAAGGACGAAGAACGGGGCACGCCAACCGAAGCGGTAGCCGAGCAGGCCGGCTGCGAGGACGCCGAGGGTTCCGCCGACGGGGTTGGCCGCCCGATGGAACGAAAACACCCTGGGGCGGTCCGCCGGGGGGAACCAGTCGGCAAGCAGGGAGTTGTGGGTCGGGTCGTTGACGGCCTTGCCGATGGCCGAGCCCGACCTGACGAATCCGAGGAACACGATGCCCGTGGCCAGGCCGGTGGAGAACGAACAGATCGACCAGGCCAGTGCCCCCATCATGGCGAGTCGGACTCGGGGATGACGGTCGGCCATCCCGGCGATCGGCACCTGGAGGGCAAGAGCTGCGGCGGCAACCACGGCGATGAGCGTGAGAAGCCCCTGGAAGCCGAGCCCGAACTCGTCCCGGATCTCGGGGGCCAGGATCCCGAAGGCGGCACGGTCGAGTTCGTCGACGGCGTTGAGGCCGAACAGGATGAGCAACGGGTAAAGGGGCCCGTCGCCTGCCAGCGCCCGCATCGATTCGACAGGGTGCCGGACGACGTGCAGCAACCCGAGGGTGCCCGTCCACACCCGTGCACCGAGGTCGCTCATGCTGAACTCCCCGACCCGGGTGCGTCTTCGAGGCGGTCCTCGGTGTAGCCGGGCGCCTCGATGCCCCGACGCGTCGCCAGGCGGGTGAGTGCAGCGTCGCGCAGCTGGTAGATCCCGCCGGCCAGGCCACCCGGCAGGATCAGCAGGATGATCAGGACGCCGCCGCCGGTGGCGAGCAGGCGCCAGTTGCCCGACAACCACCAGAGGGCTCCCCAGTACCAGAGGGAGCCGACGGCGGCGCCCAGCAGCGACCCCAGTCCGCCGGCGACCCCGGAGACGAACATCCCGATGCTGGCCTCGGCGCCCCTTCCGTCCATGACGAACGCCTGCTGGTGGTGGACCGACAGTGCGCCGGACGCCGCCGCCACGAAGCCCGAGATCCCGAACGCCATGAGCTTGGCCCGCTTGGCGCTGACGCCGAACGACTCGACCGCTGCCTCGTTCTCACGGAGCGCGATCAGGACCCGGCCGGTGCGGCTGCGCCGGATTCCGGACACGGCAATGAAGGTGAGCGCCATCGCCACGAGGCTCACGTGGTACATGGCGAACGAGGTCGTCCAGTCGATGCGGCCGAGGATCGGGTGGCGCTCGATGCGACCCGTGGGGAGCCAGTCGAAGAATCGGGGATTCAACAGGTACGAGGTCACCGCCACGGCGAAGGCCAGCGTGGTGACCGCCAGGTGCATCCCGCGCAGGCGCAGCGCCGGGATTCCCACGACGAGTGCGGCGACGAGCCCGCAGCAGCCGGCCAGCAGCGTGGCGAGGATGATGTCGGCGCCCCATTCCTGTGTGGCGTGCGCTCCGGCCACCGCCCCGACGGCGACGAACGCCATCTGCCCGAGCGAGACCTGCCCGGCCCATCCGGTGAGCACCACCAGCGACACCAGCACCATCGTCGACAGGTACAGGAACGACAGGCGCAGCACGTGTTCGGTGCCAAGGTGGTGGGGGAGCGTGAGCAGGAGCGCAGTCAGGGCGAGCAGTGCCGCCCAACGGGCGATGCGGACCTCGGGCAGGCGCCGCAGCACGTCGGGCAGGCGGCGCACCTCGCCCACGGCCCGGAAGGCGCCCAGCTCCAGTTCGCCCCGTTCGGGACGGTCCCTGCGCAGGACGAGGGCGACGATGATGACGGCCGCCATCAGGGCATCGCCGACGAGGGAGCTGGACTGGTTCCAGTCGACGCCCATGTGGAGGATCCCGAGCGCCACCGACGAGCACAGGACCGTCGGCAGGTGCTCGAGCCTCCCGATCACGAGTGCGGCCAGCGCACGGAGCAGGAGCCCGAAGCCGAGGGCGCCGCTGACCGGGAGGCCGATCACGCCGGCCCGCAGGAACAGCGCCAGGAAGGCGAGGGACCCGGCGATCGCCCAGACGAGCGTCTGGACGGCCTTGACCGGGATGCCCAGCGAGCCGGCCCGGTCGGGCCGCTCGGCGGCGGCACGGATGGCGATGCCGAGGTCGGTGTAGCGCAGCAGTGCACCGACACCGAGCAGCACTAGGGGCACGAGCACCAGCACGAGCAGGTGGTCGGCGCTGAGGCGGATCGGCCCCACGTCCCAGACGGCGTCGATCGGCATGTCGATGCGCTGTGAGGCGACCCTGGAGTCCCACCACCTCGGCATCCACAGGGCCAGGAACCCGAGTGCCTGGGCGAGGCCCAGCGTCGCCACCGTCAGCACCAGGCGCGGGGCACGGAAGAAGCGGCGGATGATCAGGAACTCGGAGGCGCCGCCGAGTGCGAACGAAGCCACCAGTCCGATCAGGAGGGCGAGCAGCCAGGGCAGGCCGCTCTCGGTGATCAGCATGACGGCGAGGACCGCGGGAATGAGCCCCAGCTCCCCCTGGGCGAAGTTGAGCACCCGGTTGGCCCGGTAGACGAGGAACATGCCCAGCGCCACCAGGGCGGTGATGAGGCCGAGGACGGCGCCGTTGATGAGCACGCCGATGGGAGCGCCGAAGAACGCCATCTGGACGGCGAGGATCAGCAGCGGCCCGGCCAGCCAGTCGACCCGCCATCCGCGAACCCGTCTGCGGGGCAGTTTCGGTGCTCGTCGAACCACCCCCATGGCGTCGGGACCCTAGTGCTGGGCCGTGTTACCGGTACGGTCCGACGGATGTCGTCGCCCCCTGAGCGCCCACCGGTCGAGCTGGTCGACTTCGGTCTGGGCCCCTACGTGGACGGCCGGCCCAGCCGGCGATTCCCGGTCTACACGCGGGGCAACTCGGGGGAGGTCTACCCGGAGGTGGTCTTTCCGTTCAGCGCGTCGATGACTGCAGCCCTCGGTGGGGACCCGGCACGCGATGCCATGTTGGCCACGGGCATCATGACGGCCGCCGAGTGCGACGAGGACGCCGACGTCCACATGGGCGTTTTCGGTGGCTACACCTACCTGAACCTGTCGGTGTCGCGGGTCGTGGCCGTGCGCTCACCGGGGGCCACGATCGCCGAGACCGACGCCACGTTCCTCGGAGCGGAGGGGATCGCCCCACCGCACGTGGCACAGCGGGGCGACCGCAGCCTGCCGGCGACCCTGCGGGGCATGCGCTACGGGATCGCCATGTTCGGTGGCCGGCCGCTGTCGCGCCTCGACGAGGACCGCACCGAGGTCGAGGCCTGGCGTCGGTCGCTTCCCGACGTGGCCACGGCATCGGACGACGAACTCGTCGCCCTTGTCGAGGACGCCATCCCGATGCTCGGACGGATGTTCGGCAACCACCTGCTGGTCACGGGTGGAGCCGGGGCCGGGTTGAGCCTGCTGCGGCGAGTCTGCGAGAAGCGCCTGGGCGACGCCGACCTGGCGCTGCGCCTGTTGGGGGGCCTCGGCGACGTGTCGTCGGCGCTGCCGTCATGGGACCTCTGGGAACTCGGCCGCAGCGTCGCCGCATCGACCGAGGTGACGGCCTGTTTCGATGCCGGGCTCGACGGGCTCGAGGAACGGCTGCATGCGGAGCCGGCCGCAGGCGACTTCCTGGAGGCGTTCGGGTCCTTCCTCTCGCTCCACGGCGCCCGCGGGCCCAACGAATGGGAGGTGGCCTGTGAGGTGTGGGACACCGACCACCGCTTCCCGCTGGCTCTGGTCGACCGGATGAGGTTCGCCGGGCCCGACCATGCCCCCGCAGCGAGGGCGGAGCGGTTGGCCGTCGTGCGCGACGGGGCACTGGCGGACGCCAGGGGGCGGCTGCGGGGACCCCGTCGACGCTGGTTCGAACGCTGCCTGGCGTTCGCCGAGGCGTACAGCCGTGCCAGGGAGTCCGGCAAGACCCTGTTGGTCGAGCTCATCCACGAGTGCCGGCTGGCCCTGCGGGAGCTGGGGCGGCGCCTCGCCGAGCAGGGTGGCGGCTCGCCCGACGACCTCTGGTACGTCCTCTACCCGGAGCTCGACGACTACCGCCGCGACCCCGCATCGTTCGCCGAGGTGGTGGCCGGGCGACGGCAGACGCGCGACGCGCTGTCGGACCTCGTGCCCCCGTTCACGTTCGACGGGCGGGTGCCGCCGGTTTCGACCTGGGAGCGACGGGCGGACGCGGAGCTGGCGCCGGTCGCCGTCGGAGCCGTCCTCCGGGGGATCGCCGGTTGCGCCGGGGTCGCCAGGGGCCGTGCCCGGGTGGTGCTCGACCCCTCGCAGCCCGGGGACCTCGGCCCGGGCGACGTGCTCATCGCCCCGATCACGGACCCGAGCTGGACGCCGCTGTTCGTGCCGGTCGAGGCGGTCGTCGTCGATGTGGGCGGGCAGATGAGCCACGCCGTCATCGTGTCGCGTGAGTTCGGCCTGCCGTGCGTGGTGAGCGTGACCGGGGCGACGACATCGATTCCCGACGGTGCGCTCGTCGAGGTGGACGGCACCGCCGGGACGGTGACGGTGCTGGCGGAGGCGTGATGGCCCCCAGGGGGCTCAGCCGTTGGCGGCCCTGAAGTCGGCCATGAACGACACGAGCGTCTCGACCGATGCGAGCGGCATGGCGTTGTAGACGCTGGCCCGGATGCCGCCGACGCTGCGGTGGCCCTTGAGGTTGACCATGTCGGCGTCTGCCGCCTCGGCGACGAACCGCTTCTCGAGGTCCTCGTCGGGCAGGCGGAACACGATGTTCATGTGGGAGCGGGAGGCCTCGTCGACTGGCGAGCGGTACCAGCCGTCGCTGCCGTCGATGGCGCCGTAGAGCAGGGCTGCACGTTCGGCGGCGCGGCGCTCGAACTCGGCCAGGCCGCCGTCTGCGATCATCCACGAGAGGACCTTGCCCATGACCCAGATCGGGAACATCGGTGGCGTGTTGGCCAGCGAGTCGTTGGCGTCCTGGACGGCGTAGTCGAGCGACGACGGGAGGTCTCGGCCCGTACGGCCGATCAGCTCACGCCTGACGATCACGACGGCCATGCCGGCAGGTCCCAGGTTCTTCTGGACGCCGCCGTAGACGAGGTCGAAGCGGTCCCAGTCGATCGGCCGTGACAGGAAGTCGGAGCTCATGTCGCCGACCATCGGGAGGTCGACCGTGGGGTAGTCGGGGAAGCGGATGCCGCCGATGGTCTCGTTGGTGGTCATGTGGAGGTACCGGGAGCCCTCGGCGATGTCGAACTCGTCGGCCGACGGCATGCGGGCGAAGCCCTCGTCGGCGCCGGTCCAGGCCTCGTGGAGGTCGATGACCCTGCGGCCGTCGCCGAGGGCCTTCTTGCCCCAGGCGCCGGTGTTGACGTAGCTGGCTGTCTCACCGTCGGCCAGCAGGTTCATCGGGATCTGGGCGAACTGCAGCGTGGCGCCACCCTGGAGGAACAGCACGGCGTAGTCGTCGGGGACACCGGCCAGCGAGCGGAAGTCGGCCAGTGCGGCGTTGTGCACGGCGTCGTAGGCGGGGGCACGGTGGCTGTCCTCGAGCAGCGACATGCCGATGCCGTCGAAGTCGAGGAGTTCGTCCCGGACCTCCTCGAGGATCGCAACGGGCAGCGTGCAGGGACCTGCACAGAAGTTGTGCACGCGT
>CAJXIS010000099.1 GCA_913054115.1 uncultured Acidimicrobiaceae bacterium
GGCCTCCTCGTTCGAGGCGGGGTCGTCCTTGCCCGTGTACACGGTCCGGCTGGTGACCTCGTCGAAGTCGTCGGGTCCCAGCGGGCAGGCCCGCCAGAAGGCCGCCTCGACCAACTCGGCCTTGGCATCGACGTCGAGGCCGGTCAGGCCGATGGCGAGGTCGGTGCGGTAGCCGCCGAGCCGGTTCATCGAGACCTTGAGGGTGGGCGGCGGCGGTTCGCCCCTCGTGTCGCTGATCCGGACCCGGTCGGGCGCCTCCTGTTCGAGGCGGATGGTGTCGAACCTGGCCGTCACGTCGGGGCCGAGGTAGCCGGGGGCGCCGATCTCGTAGAGCAGTTGCGAGGTGATCGTGCCGACGGTGACGGCGCCGCCCGTGCCGTCGTGCTTGCCGATCACCACGGAGCCGTCGGCGGCGATTTCTGCCCACGGGAACCCCGCCCGCTCGAGGCCGGGGATCTCTGTGAAGAACGAGTAGTTGCCGCCGGTGGCCTGGGTGCCGCACTCGATGACGTGCCCGGCGACGACGGCGCCGGCGAGGGCGTCCCAGTCGTCGCGTGCCCAGCCGTGGTGCCATGCGGCCGGACCGCAGACCACGGCGGCGTCGGTGGTGCGGCCGGTGACCACGATGTCGGCGCCGCGCTCGAGTGCATCGACGATGCCCCAGCAGCCGAAGTAGGCGTTGGCGCTGATGAAGCGACCGGGGTCGGTCAGGGGCTCGCCGGTGACGAGGTCGGGGAGGTCGATGCCGGCGGCGAGCAGGTCGTCGAGTCGGGGGAGCAGGTCGTCGCCGTCGACGTAGGCGATTGTGGGGGCCAGACCCAACCTGTCGGCGACCTCGGCGACGGCCTCGGCGCAGCCGGCAGGGTCGAGTCCGCCGGCGTTGGCCACGACCCGGATGCCCCGGTCGAGGCAGGTACCCATCACCTGCTCCATCTGGCGGACGAAGCTGCGGGCATAGCCGCCGCCGGGACGCTTGGCCTGCGTACGGGCGAGGATCAGCATCGTGAGCTCGGCCAGCCAGTCGCCGGTGAGCACGTCGATCGGGCCGTCCTCGACCATCTCGGCAGCAGCCGAGAGCCGGTCGCCGTAGAAGCCCGAACAGTTGGCGATGCGGACCGGGTCGCTCATGTGCTCGCCTCGCCATCAGGCTCGAGCACCATCAGGGCGGTGCCCTTCTCGACCTGCTGGCCGAGGGCGACGAGCACCTCGGTGATCGTGCCGTCCTCCGGGGCGCTGATGTGCTGCTCCATCTTCATGGCCTCCATGACCACGAGTGTCTCACCGGCGGCGACCCGGTCGCCCGGTCCGGCGCGAAGTTCGAGGATGACGCCGGGCATCGGGGCGACGAGGCCGCCGTGGACCTCCTCGGTGCCGGGAACGGTGAACCGGGGGATGATCCCGAACCCGACGGTTCCAGAAGGCACCTGGACCCAGATGCGGCCGTCGGCCCGGGTGACCCGATTGACCGAGCGCCGGCCGTCGACCTCGACGTCGATGTCGTGTGCGGACCAGCGGTGCAGGCGGACGGACGAGGTGCCGTTGACCGTGAAGCTCCCGTCGCGCTCGGCCCGGTAGCCGACCTCGACCTCGTCGTCGCCGTGCGTGAAGGCGACCCGCTCGTCGGGGAGCCGGGAGTTGCGCCAGACGGCGGGAGCGTGCGCCAGGACGCCGGCATCGGCCCGGTTGCGTCCCAGCAGCCAGAGGGCGGCAACGACGGCTGCCCGATCCACCTCGTCCGGTGAGCGGGGCGCCGACGGGGCGGGGGCATGTCGTTCGATGAAGTCGGTCGTGGTGTCGCCGGCCAGGAACGCCTTGTGGCGCAACGTGGCGACCAGGAAGTCGCGGTTGGTGGTGACGCCCCCGAGGTGCAGGCGTTCAAGGGCGAGAGCCAGCCGGCCGGCCGCCTCGGAGCGGGTCGGGCCGTGGGCCACGACCTTGGCCAGCATCGGGTCGAAGTCGACGGTGACGCGTGAGCCCTGCTCGACGCCGCTGTCCCAGCGGACCGCAGGCTCGTCGGCCGGTTCGAAGGCGTGGAGGGTGCCGGTGGCCGGGAGGAAGCCGTGGGCGGGGTCCTCGGCGTAGAGGCGGGCCTCGATGGCGTGGCCGGTGGAGGTCAGGTCGTCCTGCGACCAGCCCAGTGGTTCGCCGGCGGCCACCCGGAGCTGCTCGCGCACCAGGTCGATTCCGGTCACCTCCTCGGTGACGGGGTGCTCCACCTGGAGGCGGGTGTTGACCTCGAGGAAGAAGAACTCGCCGGTGTCGTCGTCGACGAGGAACTCGACGGTACCGGCCGAGCAGTAGCCGATGCCGCCGGCCAGTCGGAGCGCCGCCTCTGCCATGGCGGCCCGGAGGGCATCGTCGGCGAAGGGCGACGGCGACTCCTCGATGACCTTCTGGTGGCGGCGCTGGATCGAGCACTCGCGTTCGCCGAGGTGGACGAGCCCGCCGTGGGCATCGCCGAGGATCTGGATTTCGAGGTGGCGGGAGTGGGCGATGTAGCGCTCGAGGAAGACCCGGTCGTCGCCGAAGGCGCCCAGTGCCTCGCGCTGTGCCGAGGCGACCGCCTCGTCGAGGTGGTCGGCGGATTCGACGAGGTGCATGCCCTTGCCGCCGCCACCGGCCACCGCCTTCACGAGCAGCGGATAGCCGACCGATCCACCGTCGGAAGGGTCGGCGGAGGAGGGGAGGGTGGGCACACCGGCGGCCTCGGCCGCGGCCTTGGCCGCCAGCTTGTCGCCCATCGTGCGGACGACGTCGGCTGGGGGACCGACCCACGTGAGGCCGGCGGCCTCTACGGCCTCGGCGAAGTCGGCGTTCTCGGCGAGGAAGCCGTAGCCGGGGTGGATCGCGTCGGCGCCGGTGGCGAGGGCGGCGGCGATGACCGCCGCCCCGTCGAGGTACCCGCCGGGCAGCCGGACGGCCTCGTCGGCGTCGGCCACGAACGGGGCGTCGGCATCGGCGTCGGCGAAAACGGCGACGCAGCGCAGGCCCATGGACCGGGCGGTGCGGAACACCCGTCGGGCGATCTCGCCCCGGTTGGCGACGAGCACCGCGGTGACGCTCACAGCCGGAACACCCCGTAGTCGGTGGCGCCCTCGATGGCCCGGTTGCGGACGACCGACAGGCACAGGCCGAGCACCGTGCGGGTGTCGCGCGGGTCGATGATGCCGTCGTCGCTGACGGCACCCGAGGCCACCAGGGCCAGCGAGTCGGCCTCCTGTCTCTCCTCGACCATGCGGACGATCTCGGCGTCGGCCTCCTCGTCGAAATCGAGCCCCTTGCGTGCGGCCTGGCCGCGGCGCACCAGCGACATGACGCCGGCGATCTGCTTCGGGCCCATGACGGCGACCTTGGCGGTCGGCCACAGGAACGTGAAGCGGTTGCCGTAGGCCCGGCCGGACATGCCGTAGGTGCCGGCACCGTACGAGGAGCCGATGATCACGGTCAGGTGCGGCACCGTCGAGTTGGTGACGGCGTTGATCATCTGGGAGCCCTTCTTGATGATCCCCTCCGATTCGAAGTCGCGGCCGACGACGAAGCCGGTGATGTTCTGGAGGAACAGCAGCGGGATGTCGCGCTGGTTGCAGAGCTGGATGAAGTGGGCGCCCTTCTCGGCCGACTCCGGGTAGATCACGCCGTTGTTGCCGAGGATGCCGATCGGATACCCGTGGATCGACGCCCAGCCGCAGACCATCGACGAGCCGTAGCGGGGTTTGAACTCCTCGAACCGCGAGCCGTCGACCGTGCGGGCGATCACGTCGCGGATGTCGAGGGGTTGGCGCAGGTCGCGGCTGACGAGCCCCAGCAGGTCCTCGGGGTCGTGGACCGGCGGATCAGGGGTGAAGCTCGGCGGCGGTCCCTCGTGGCACCAGTCGAGGTGCGAGACGACCTCCCGGCACATGCGCAGGGCGTCCATCTCGTCCTCGGCCAGGTAGTCGGCCAGCCCGGACTCCTCGGCGTGCTTCTGGCCACCACCGAGCGTCTCGGCGTCGGAGTCCTCGCCGGTGGCCATCTTCACGAGGGGCGGTCCGGCGAGGAACACCTTGGACTGGTCCCTGATGAAGATGTTGTAGTCGGACATGCCGGGTTGGTAGGCGCCGCCGGCCGTGGACGAGCCGAACACGACGCACACGGTCGGGATGCGCATCTTCGAGAGCTCGATCATCTCGTAGAAGAAGCGGCCGGACTCGGCGAAGTGGTCGACCTTGGCCCGCTTGCTGCGGCCCTTGCTGTCCCGGCCGCCGTCGTCGGTCGAGACCCGCAGATCGGCGCCGGCCGATTCCACGAAGCTGATGTAGGGGATGCGGTTCTGGCGGGCGATCTCGATGGCCCGCATCCACTTCTTGGCGGCGTAGGGGGTGAGGGCGCCGCCAAGGACCGTGGGGTCGTTGGCGAGGATCACGCATTCGGTGCCGGCGACCACGCCGATGCCGGCGAGCATTCCGCCGCCGACGGCGTAGTCGGTGCCGTAGCCGGCGAGGGGGCTGATCTCGAGGAACGGGCTGTCCGGGTCGAGCACGTTGGCGATGCGCTCGCGGACCGGCATCTTCGCTCGGGAGCGCAGGCGGGCCGTGGCCTCGGGGCCGCCGCCGGCTTCGGCCTCGTCGAGCAGTTCGTCGATGACCGCCAGCTGTTCGAGCAGGTCGGCCCGGTTCTGCCTGAACGCTTCGCTGGTCGGATCGATGGACGAGGGCAGGACGGGGGCGATCGAGGTGCGTGGCACGACCCAATCGTAGGCACGGTAATCCTGTGCCTGTCAAATTACCGATCGTCGGTGGGGGCTGGGAATGAGCCGGGAGACCCGGGGGTCAGCTGATCGGGTTGGCCGCGGTCGGGGCCGACGGGCCCGAGTCGAGCACCACCTGGGTGGAGAACATCTTGTCCGTCAGTCGTTGGTTGTCGTCGTCCCAGAGGGGCCACAGGTAGTCGATGACCCAGAACACGCCAACCACGGAGTTGATGAGGGTCGGCACGAGGACCCGACCCACGCCGATGCCGCCACCGGGCGCCTCGCCGGTGCCGATCCTGGTGAGGCGGGTGCCGGCCACGCGCTTGCCCGGCGTGGTGCCGGTGGCTCCCTGCCGGTAGCCGAACAGCCAGACCTGCCAGACAAACCAGGCCAGCCCGCAGAGGCCGCCGAGGAGGATCATCGTGCCTCCCGCTGCGGGCTCGCCCTTGTCGCTCGCACTGGAGGCGGCAACCAGCCCGATGAAGAACACGACGATCGGGACGATGCCGGCGACCAGGACCAGGAGCAGGTCGATGATCGCGCCCTGGGCACGTTTGCCGTAGCCGGCCGGCGTGTGGACGGCGACCGCCGCCTCGTTCGACGAGTCCTCGAAATACGACATGGCCGACCTCCCGGCGTGAATGACTTCCGCCCCGAGTATGCCACGCACCTTCGGCCGCCTGCCGGAAAGGCCGGACCAGCGCCACAATGGCGGGGCTTCCTACACTGCGGCAATGGGAGAGCGCGAGTGGGGGTTCCGGACCCGGGCACTGCATGCCGGCGCACGGCCCGATCCGACCACCGGCGCACGGGCCGTGCCGATCTACCAGACCACGAGCTTCGTGTTCGAGGACACCGCCGACGCCGCCGACCTGTTCGCCCTCCAGAAGTACGGCACCATCTACACCCGCATCTCCAACCCCACCACGGCGGCGTTCGAGGAGCGCATGGCGAGCCTCGAGGGCGGGATCGGCGCCGTGGCAACGTCGAGCGGCCAGGCCGCCGAGTTCCTGACCGCCGCCGCACTCGCTGCCTCGGGCGACAACTTCGTGACGTCGTCGTCCCTCTACGGCGGCACCCACACGATGTTCGACGTCACGCTCGGCAGGTTCGGCATCGAGGCCCGCTTCGTCGACGGCGACGACCCGGAGGCATTCGCAGCGGCGATCGACGATCACACCCGCTTCCTCTACACGGAGGTCATCGGCAACCCATCGGGCGCCGTCGCCGACCTGGCCGCCCTGGCCGACGTCGCCGGCGCCCACGACCTCCCGCTCGTCATCGACAGCACCTTCGCCACGCCGTACCTGTGCCGGCCGATGGAGCACGGTGCCGACATCGTCGTGCACTCGGCCACCAAGTTCATCGGCGGCCACGGCACCTCCATCGGCGGGGTGGTCATCGAATCGGGGCGCTTCGACTGGGGCTCGGGCCGGTTTCCGCAGATGACCGAGCCCACCCCCGGCTACAACGACCTGCGCTTCTGGGAGAACTTCGGCGAGTTCGCCTTCTGCACGAAGCTACGGGCGGAACAGCTGCGCGACGTGGGCGCCTCGCTGTCGCCGTTCAACGCCTTCCTCCTGCTGCAGGGACTCGAGACCCTGCCGCAGCGCATGGACGAACACGTCGCCAACGCCCAGCGGGTGGCCGAGTTCCTCGATGGCCACGACAGCGTCGACTGGGTGGCATACGCCGGCCTGCCCGACTCGCCATACCACGACCTGGCGCAGCGCTACCTGCCGAAGGGCCCGGGTGCGATCTTCACCTTCGGCGTTGCCGGCGGCCGGCAGGCGGGGGCCACGTTCATCGAGTCGCTCGTGCTGGTCAGCCACCTCGCCAACGTCGGCGACGCCCGCACGCTCGTCATCCACCCCGGTTCGACCACCCACCAGCAGCTCTCCGACGAGGACCTCGAGGCCGGCGGAGTCACGCCCGAGATGGTCCGGCTGTCGGTCGGGCTCGAGGACGTCGACGACATCCTGTGGGACCTCGACCGGGCACTCGGGGCATCGCGGTCGTGAGCAGGAGGGAGCCCATCCCGGACTGGGAGGAGCCGACCGCCGCCGAGCGCCTCGACATCCTCCGCTCGACCCGCACCGTCGCCATGGTCGGCGTGTCGCCCAACCCGGCCCGGCCATCCAACTTCGTGGCGACCTACCTCGTCAGCTCGTCGGCCGACTACGAGGTGTACTTCGTCAACCCGACCGCCGACGAGATCCTCGGACGGCCATGCGTGCCGTCGCTGGCGGACCTACCGGTGGTTCCGGACCTGGTCGACGTGTTCCGCCGGCTCGACGACGTGCCCGGCGTGGCCGAGGAGTCGGTCGCCATCGGGGCGAAGGCCTTCTGGACCCAGTTCGGGCTCTGGAGCCCCGAGGCCGCACGCATCGCCCTCGGTGCCGGGATGGACCTGGTGATGGACCGGTGCCTCAAGGTCGAGCACGCCCGGTTCGCCGGCGGCCTGCACCTGGCCGGCTTCGACACCGGCGTCATCGACTCGCGTCGCAGGGGCTGAACAGCCGTTCAGCGCGGTTCGAGCACCACCAGCGGGATGTCGCGGTCGGTCTTGGTCTGGTAGTCGGCATAGGACGGCCAGGCGGCGAGCGCGTCGGGCCAGAGGCGGGCCTTCTCGTCGGGCG
>CAJXIS010000100.1 GCA_913054115.1 uncultured Acidimicrobiaceae bacterium
CGCCGCGCAGGCACTGGTGGACGGCACAGTGTTCGCTGTCCACCGGCAGCAGTTCGGCGCCGGGCGTGGCCCGTGCCTCGCGCACGACCGGCCCCGCTGCGATGAGGGACTCCTTGTTGGCGAGGCCGAGCCGCCGACCAGATTCGAGGGCCGCCAACGTGACCGGGAGGCCCGCAAACCCCACGACCCCGTTGATCACCACCTCGGCCGTCGATGCCGCCTGGGCCAAAGCCAACTCGCCGGCAAGGACCTCGGTGCCGACCGGAACGCGATCAGCCAACTCGCCGGCGAGGGAGGCATCGGCGATCGCCACCACCGGTGGCCGGAAGCGCTGGGCCTGTTCGACCAACAGGTCGATGGAGCGGGCCGCTCCGATCGCTGCGACCTCGTACCGGTCGGGCCGGGCAGCGACGATGTCGAGCGTCTGGGTGCCGATCGACCCGGTCGATCCGAGAACCGCCACGCTGGTCATGTCCATGCCCCGCTCCACGTCGAAGAAGGACGCTTCATCACCATGCGGCCGAGCCTAACGGTGCCCGTCAGGGGCACCGGAGGCAGGTGAACGGGGCTCAGGCCCCGAAGAGGTCGAGCATCCGAGCGGTGTAGTAGGTCGCCGGCAGCACGAACAACAGAGCGTCGAAACGGTCGAGCAGACCACCGTGACCCGGAAGGACGCTGCCCATGTTCTTGATGCCGAGGTCTCGCTTGATCATCGATTCGCAGAGGTCGCCCAACGGAGCGGCGACCGCCGCCACGATGCCGAGGACGGCGACCGACATGAGGTCGCCCGGGCCCTGGCCGAACGGCGTGATGCGTCCGACGACCAGCACGCACACGGCGAAGCAGACGACCATCCCGCCGACCAGTCCCTCCATCGTCTTGTTCGGGCTGACGGCGGCCAACTGGGTTCGGCCAACGAGGCGTCCGAAGAACAGGCCGCCGACGTCGTAGCCGACCGTCGCCAGCACCGCAGCCAGCAGTATGCCGATCCCGTTCGGATCAGTGAGCATGAGTCCGACGAACGAACCGAGCATGCCCACGTAGAGCACGCCGAACAGGGTGACCGCGATGTTGACCATCGGAGCATCGCGGTCGATCCCGGTCAGGTACCAGAGCAGGCAGAACAGCACCGTCAGGCCCAGCACCAGCGGGACGGCCGCCTCGAAGCGCCAATAGGCGCCGAGGTTCAGTGCGGCGACCGCCACGATGCCGAGGAGGGTGGCCGGCTGGTAGCCGACCCGCCGGACCGAGCCATAGAACTCGACAGCAGCAAGGACCAGCACGGCGGTCGAGAGTGCCAGGGTCGCCGCTGCCCCGACCTTGAACGCCACGAGGGCGAGCGCTCCGAGCCCCAGGCCGGTGATGACAGCCAACGGCATGTCGCGACCTCCACCATCGGCACCGCTCCGGTCCGAGCGGCGCAACCGCCCACCACCTGAGTCGGCAGCCGTGGCAACCGATGACCGTCCGGCGCCGACCGGCTTCGGCTCGTCCGGGGGGAGCAGGGGCGGATCGAAGCTTCCGGTGGATCCCGAGCCCGGGGAAGTGTCGTCGAAGAAAGAGGCAGCCGTGGACTCGTCGAATGCGCCGACTGGGTGCTGCGACTCGTGGTGTTCGGGGACGTCGTCCGACCAGCGAGGCTCCTGGGCCGCGAAGTCGGTTGCGGGGGCCACAGGAGCGGGTGCCGGCGGCTCGGTCCAATGGGGAAGGTCCTCGGCCGGTGATTCGCCTCCGAACACCGATCGTCCGGGCTCGACCTCGTCATCGGCCGGTTCGAGGCCCAGAATCCGAATCTCCTCGAATGGTTGTTCGCTGCTCTGCTGCTGGTTCACTAATCCTCCCTCAACCGCCCTGCTCAGACCTCGAGCAGTTCGTCCTCTTTGGCCTTGCGAGCCTCGTCGATCTCGGCCTCGTTCCGGTGGATCAGGCCATCGAGCTGCGACCCGGCATGACGGATGTCGTCCTCGGACACGTGGCCCTCGCTCTCGATGTCGTCCAGATCTTTGCGTGCATGGCGGCGAACACCTCGGAGGTGATTCTTGCCCTCCTCGGCCATGTGGTTGATCATTCGTACCATGTCCCGGCGACGTTCCTCGGTCAGCTCCGGAAACGACAGGCGAATCGTGCGTCCGTCGTTGCTCGGAGCGAGCCCGAGGTCGGCGTTGACGACGGCACGTTCGACCGCAGTGACATTCGCCGGATCATGCGGTGTGATCATGAGTTGGCGGGGTTCGGGCACGCTGAACGAGGCGAGTTCCTGCATGCGCATGTCGACGCCGTAGGCGGTGACAGTCAGGTTCTCGACCATCGACGACGACGCACGGCCGGTACGGACCGTCGAGAACTCGCGCCGCGTATGGGCGACCGCGTCGGCCATCTTCTCCGTGGCCTCTTCGAGGACCAGCTGGACCATGTCGCCGCTCAAGATCCCTCCTTGCTCGGGTGACCAGAGTACCGATGGCTGCTCAGGTGACCAGAGTACCGATGGACTCCCCAGCGAGGATGGACCGGACGTTGCCGGGCGACATCAGGTCGAACATCACGATCGGCAGGTCGTTTTCCATGCAGAGGGTGATCGCTGTCGCGTCCATCGCCCGGAGTCCCATCTGGATGACCTCGAGGTGGCTGACCTGCTCGAGGCGGGTCGCTTCCGGGTCGAGTCGGGGGTCGGCGGTGTAGATGCCGTCGGTCCCCGAATGGGTGCCCTTGAGCACCACCCCGGCCTCGATCTCGACGGCGCGCAGGGCAGCAGCCGTGTCCGTCGTGAAGAACGGGTTTCCCGTACCTCCGGCGAAGATGACGACCCGGCCCTTCTCCAAGTGGCGGGTCGCCCGGCGCCGAATGTACGGCTCGGCGATCTGTTCCATCCGGATGGCGGTCTGCACGCGGGTCGGTTGGCCCAGCTGTTCGAGCGTGTCCTGGAGGGCCAGGGCGTTGATGGTGGTCGCCAGCATGCCCATGTAGTCGGCCTGGGCGCGGTCCATGCCCGCCCCGGCGCCCGACATGCCCCGCCAGATGTTGCCGCCGCCCACGACGACCGCCATGTCGACCGCGAACTCCTTGCAGACATCGACGATCTCCTGAGCGATCCGGCCGACCACCTCGCCGTCGATGCCGAACCCGTTGGAACCGGCGAACGCCTCTCCCGACACCTTCAGGACCACACGGTCCCAGCGCGGTCGCAGGCGTTCGGTCACAGCGTCAGCCTCCCAGGAAGACCTGGACGAAGCGAACGATGTTGCCGCCACCCAGGGAGTCCTTGACCGGGGTCTTGTCACCGTGGAGTCCCTGTTCGAGAAGCACCGACTCGCGATACCAGCCCGACAGCCGACCCTCGACGATCTTTTCCCAGGCCTTTTCGGGCTTGCCCTCGGCCTTGGTGATCTCGAGCAGTGATGCCCGCTCCTGTGCCACCAGGTCGGCGGGGATCTCGTCGCGGGACAGGACGGTCGGTTTGGCGAAGGCAACGTGCAGCGCCACCTGGTGCAGGGCCTCGGCCTCGACGCCAGAGCCCTCGACGACCACGCCGTTGACGCCACGCCCGTCCTGGACGTGCAGGTAGGTGTCGAGCGCATTGCCGTCGGCAGCCTCGATCAGGGCGACGCGACCGATTTCGATGTTCTCCTTGACCGAGAGCTGGAGATCTTCGAGCGCCCCGGTGAAGCCGGCGACCGCATCCTCACCGTTCGCGAGGACAGCGTCGGCGATGTCGGCAACCAGGGCGATGAAGGTGTCGGACTTGGCGGAGAAGTCGGTCTCGCACTTGATGTGCACCAGCGCTGCGCGGCTGCCGTTGGCAGCGATGCCGACGACGCCCTCGACGTTGTCGCGATCGGTCCGGGTCGCCGCCTTGGCCAGGCCACGCTCGCGTAGCAGCTGGGCCGCCGCATCGGCATCGCCGCCGCTATCGACCAGTGCACGCTTGGCATCCATCATTCCGGCGCCGGTGGCGTCACGCAGCGCCTTGACGTCCTTGGCGGCGATCTCGGCCATGCCGGTCAGGACCCTTCCACGACGGTGTCGTCGTCAACCTCGGCGGCCGCATCGGCGACGACGGTCTCGGCCACGACAGGCGCATCGGCGACGGTTTCGGCCTCGACGGGCGCCTCGGCGACAGGTGCATCGGCGACGGTTTCGGCCTCGACGGGCGCCTCCACGACAGGTGCAGCCTCGACAGGCGCCTCCACGACAGGTGCAGCCTCGACAGGTGCAGCCTCGACGGGCGCATCCACCGCAGGTGCAGCCTCGACGGGCGCATCGGCGACGGTCTCGGCCTCGACGGCTGCCTCCACGACAGGTGCAGCCTCGACAGGCGCCTCCACGACAGGTGCAGCCTCGACAGGCGCATCGGCGGCGACGGGCGCCTCCGGGACCTCGACCTCGGCGGCGACGGGCGCCTCCGGGACCTCGACCTCGGCGGGCGCAACCACGACAGCGGCAACCCGGGCCTCGCGCTCGACGGCCGCCGCCCCGGCCTCCACACGGGCATCCGCCTGGGCCACGGCGCGATCTTCGGCGTCGAGCGACGGGCCGTCATCGTCGACTGCGTTGCGGGCATTGGCGATGAAGCGACCCTCTTCGACGGCATCGGACAGAATGCGGCAGAGCAGCCGACCCGAGCGGATGGCGTCGTCGTTGCCGGGAATCAGGTACTGGATCACGTCCGGGTCGCAATCGGTGTCGACCACGGCCACGACCGGAATGCCCAACTTGTTGGCCTCGGTGACGGCAATGTGCTCTCGAGCGGTGTCGATCACGAAGATGGCGTCGGGCAGGCCCTCCATGTCCCGGATGCCGCCCAGGTTCCGTTCGAGCTTGTCGAGCTCGCGCGACAGGAGCAGTGCCTCCTTCTTGGGCATGGCATCGAACTCGCCGGAGTCGCGCATCCGCTCGTACTCGAGCATCTTGGCGACGCGCTTCGAGATGGTCGAGAAGTTGGTGAGGGTTCCACCCAGCCAACGCTGGTTGATGAAGGGCATCCCGCACTTCTCTGCGTAGGAGTTGATCGGGTCCTGCGCCTGGCGCTTGGTGCCGACGAAGAGCACCCGGCCACCATCGGCCACGAGGTCCCGCACGAACACGTACGCCTTCTCGATCCTGTCGAGGGTCTGCTGGAGATCGATGATGTAGATCCCGGACCGCTCGCCGTGGATGAACCGGCGCATCTTCGGGTTCCAGCGGCGGGTCTGGTGCCCGAAGTGCACACCCGCCTCGAGCAACTGCTTCATGGTCACGACAGCCATGCCGTGCCCTCCTTTCCCATCGGTTCGACTCGCCCCGTCCCTGCGCCCGGAGGCGACCGTGGGTGGGTCGGGGTGTAAATGGACTCGCGGCCACTGCACGGTGCAGTGGCCAGCGACGGAGTGTATCGGCGACCGGGGGCGGCTCCCCCGGCTGTCGGGTGGCGGATCGCGGCCGGCGTGGCCGATGGCGACGCTCACCCCAGCTACCCGAGCAACCCGAATGCAGTGACCAACTGGTGGGCCGACTCGATGAGGAACGGGGCCGCCACGTTGCTGAGTCGCTGCGCCAGCGATCGGCAGGCAGACGGCTGATCTGCGAGAAAGAGGCTGATCTCGCGCGTGGTATCGCGATTTCCGACGAGATCGCCATGGGCGTCGGTGCCCACCAGGTCGACGACGACCGTTCGGGCCCCATCGAGTTCAGCGCTGCCCGCCGGGACGAAGAAGTCGCCCGAGGCCGCCAGGCTGAGCGCCTCGACACCCACCGGGACCGGCCGACGGGTACCCGCCGCCAGGTCGGCCAAGACCGGTTCGCCGACCTCCGGGCGCCCGATCAGTTCGAAGGCCTCGGCAATTCCAGCCAGTGATCCCAGGACATCGATGCTCTCCGCCAAGAGGCTGCCGCCATGTGGCGAGGACAAGGTCACCAGGCGGAGGCGTGGCGCATCGGCTTCTGCAGCCATTCGGGCGACTGCTTCGAGCGCCACCAGTCCGCCCAGGGAGTGGCCGAAGACCTCGAGGGTGGCTCCGGGACGTTCACGCGCGATGTCGACGAGCAGCCGGGCAAGGAGGTCGGCGCTTTCCTCGACCGAGCGGTGGGCATCGGCGTCGTTGTGCGGGGATGACTCCAGCCCGGCGACCCAACCGGGATCGGAATCGTCGGGCACAATGCGTCCTCCCCCGTACGAGAAGAGGACGACATCGTCGGGAACGAGGCCCAGCGCACGCAGGTCGAGTTCACCGATCGGCCCCCCGTCCGGCCCGGCATCGAGGCCCGGAACGAGTATTGCCACGCGATCCCCACGGGGTGGATCGACGCCTGCCTCCGAGGGCGTGCACTCGGGTGTCGTCAGCGCTGCCAGGAGGTCGGCCGAGAGGTCGAGGAGGGCGCCGCCCGTTGCAAGGGGGCGCCCGACATACCAGGTCAGGCCGTCGAGCGCCGACCGCCCGGCGGCAACGACAAGATCACGACCCCGGACGGCACCCTCGGTGACCTGCTCCCCCACCCAGTACGTCGCCGATCCGGCAGCCGCCGCGAGGTTGCCGAGCAGGGACCGCTCGTCGCCGAGGAGCGCCCGCGCCGCGGCGACGATCGACTCCTCGTCATGGGGGGCGAGCCGGGCCCGCAGGACCTCGTCCGAGCCGATGAGGTGTCCCGGATCGAGATAGGTGCCTTCGGGATCGCGCACTCCGAAGTGAAACGTGTACGCCGCACGCCCCAGGGTCGTGCCGGCCAGGACCTGTTGGCCCCTCGAGACCTCGATCGAGGCCAGGTACGAATAGCTGGTCCGGAGACCGTCCGCATGGAGGAGCGTGACGTGACGGGTGCGTGCCACCGTCCCGGCGAACAGCACCTTGCCGTCGGCCGCAGCCACTACGACCTGCCCCGGCGATGTGGCGTACTCGTAGCCGCGGTTCCCGGGCAACCACGGACGGGCGGGTGGGCGGAATCCATCGATGACCGGACCCTCGACCGGTGCCCGGTAGGCAACCGGCAGGTCGCCGGCATCGTCAACGGGATCGGCGGCTCCCCGGTCGCCGGGGCCGGGGCCGGGCTGGGCGGCGGCCGGCCCGGCGGTCAGCAGGCCGACGAGGATTGCAAGCGAGAAAGCCGCAGCGATGAACGGCAGGGCAGGTCGGTGGACCATGGGTCCTCCCTCAGAGGATGCTTGTCACTGGGGGGGAGCGGGCGCCGGGGGATGCGCATACAAGAGGGGGGAGCGGACGATCATGGGCGGTCAACGCACTCGTTGGTAGAACCCCCGTTCCTCGTCGAACCAGCCCGACCGGACCAGTCGTGCGACGGACGAGGCCAGATCGACCGGTGGTAGGTCGACCCGCCGTGCA
>CAJXIS010000101.1 GCA_913054115.1 uncultured Acidimicrobiaceae bacterium
AGGTCGAACAGGTGCCGGCTTGCGAGGGTCGCCTGTTCGCTGTCGGTAGTCAGCAGGCTGAAGACGAAATTGGCCATCGCACGGACGGTCTGGTGTGGCTCGGGCGGGAGTTCGATCGGCTCGCGCTCACACCACTCATACAGCGTGGTCACGAAGGTCTCCACCCGGGCCAGGGGGTCTTCGATCTGGTCGACGATCTCTTCGAGTTGGGCCGCCGACTCGTGCATCGATTCCTCGTAGACGGCCAGAAGGAGGTGCTGCTTGCCGTAGAAGACCTGATAGAAGCTCCGCAGTGACTGGCCGGATCGCTCCACGACGTTCTGAACGGTGAACTCGAGTCCGCCATGCTCGCTGATCAGCGCGACGGTTGCGTCGAGAAAGCGCTGGACGCGCTCTTCGGCCCGCGATCGTGCGCCATCGAGGGAACGGGCGACAGCCCGATCCCGCCAGGGCCCTCCTGGCTCGTCGGCGGCGGATCTGGTCGAGGTGGAGGTCACGGTGTCATCAGGTTATCGGCGAACGATGCAGGGTGTTTGAAGACCTCGCCACCCTTGCAGACGAACTGGACGTCTTCGCACACGCTGATGTCGGTGAGGGGGTTCCCGGGTACGGCGATGATGTCTGCAAGAAGACCGGGTGCGAGTCGGGCCCGGTCGTCGGCATCGATCAACCGGGCTGCGGTGGTCGTGGCCGCTCGCAGTGCGAAGAGTGGAGATGCACCGCGGTCGACCAGGGCGGTGAGCTCCTTGGCGTTCTGCCCGTGGGGGATCGCCGGGGCGTCTGTGCCGCAGCACACCAGCAGGTCGGCCTGGATGGCCTTGGAGACCATCTCGCGGGCCCTCGGAAAGACCTCGGCGGCCTTGGCCTGCAAGGCCGGCGCGGCGCGGGTCAGGTCCATGCCGTCGGCGAGGTAGGTGGTTGCCACGAGGAATGTTCCCCGGGACTTGGCGAGGGCAAGGGTGTCGTCGGACATCAGCGAACCGTGTTCGATGCAGTCGATGCCCACCTCGATGGCGGCGCGGATGCCGTCGTCGCCGTGGGCGTGGGCAGCGACCTTGAGCCCCGCACGATGGGCTTCGTCGGTGATGGCCCGCAACTCGTCGGTCGAGTACTGCTGCGCTCCCGCCGGGCCGGTGTGAGACATGATTCCTCCGGAGGCGCACACCTTGATGACCTTGGCGCCGTACTTGATCTGGTATCTGACGGCCCGTCGAACCTCGTCGATGCCGTTTGCCTGACCCTCTTCGACGCTGAGGGTCATGATGCCCGGAGCCAGGCCTTCGAACATCGTGGGGTCGAGGTGACCACCCAGGGGGGTGATCGCGTGACCGGCCGGCACGATGCGGGGGCCGATCATCCAGCCCCGTTCGATGGCGCGCCCGAGGGAGACATCGAGCAGGAGGCCACCGGTCGGCATGAACAGGCCCAGGTTCCGGACCGTGGTGAAGCCGGCCAGCAGGGTCGTCCTGGCGTTGACGGTGCCGCGGAGCAACTTGTCGGCAGGGGTGTCGGAGACGGCGGTTCGTCCGCCCCGCTCGCCGGGGCCTCCCATCATCAGGTTGACCTCCATGTCCATGAGCCCTGGCAACAGCGTCATGTCGCCGAGGTCGATCACCCTGGCGTTGCTGGGAAGCGTCGAGGGGTTGACGTCGGTGATGCGATCGCCTTCGACGACGATGGTCGCCGACTCGACGATTTCTCCTGCGTCGATGTCGACCATCCGATCGGAGCGAATGACGAGCGGCCCGGTGTCCATGACGGTCTCAGACAACGGGGTCGTCGTGCAGGTCGAGATAGGCAGCGCCGGAATCGGGCACGTTCGGCTGTTTCCATACTTCGACGGGGAACGAGATATTGACGGTCGAGAAGAGGAGGCGCATCAGCGCTCGGGCCTCCCCGGGTAGTGCTTCGAGTTCGAGGGTGTCGAGGTAGGAGAGTGCGGCCTCCATGCGGGGCATGGTGGTGTCGTAGAGATCCTGCATGTCATCCATCGAAGACGTGAGCCTCTCCGCGTAACGCTCGGCTTCCGTCTCGAGCGCCCACCGCTCGGCGAACGGTTCGAGGTCGGCGAACTCTTCGGGCAACAGAGCCGTTTCTTCGGGCAACAGAGCCGTTTCTTCGGGCACCAGGGCTGTTTCTTCGGGCACCAGAGCCGTTTCTTCGGGCAACAGAGCCGTTTCTTCGGGCAACTGCGTCATCGTGGTTGGCCTTCCAGCACGACCGGGATGTCGTTCTCGGTTCGATAGGCCTCGACCCGGCTGCGGGCGACAGAGTGCAGGTTGCGGCAGAGCACCTCCTGGTCACACAGCGGGAAGGCGCTGACGACACGCGACTTCAACATGCGCTGGGTTGCCTCGAGGGTGTTGCCGTCCTGTAGCGCGTATTCCTTGAAGGTGACCGCCGCCAGTTCCTGACGCACGCGGTCGGTCGCGTTCCTGGGAGGAGCGAAGTAGAGCCGCCCCTCGAAGAGGTGCTGGTCGACCGCCAGGGGCCAGTAGTTGTAGGTGAGGTACCAGCCCGGCTCCCAGACGAGGATCACGAAGTTGGGGAAGATCTGGAACGAGTCGCTTCCCCAGGCCCGGTGGCCGGACGGGTTCAGGCCCGTCGGGAGTTGCGACAGGTCGATGTCGGGCTTGTCCCATGGCCCGAAGAGACCACTACGCAGGATGCGCTCGATCGGCTTGACCATCATCGGGTCCTTCGGTGGGGACATTCCGCCCCATGTCGAGACCATGGAGTGGCCGGAGTCGCCGAAGATCTCGTAGTGGAGCGCCTCGAATCCGAACGCAGCGAGCTTCGTCGCCTCGGTATCGACGCTCTGCCGTTGGTGCAGGATCGGCGCATGGTAGAACTCGGCGAAGGCGTCGATGAAGAGTTTCCAGTTGGCGTTGACCACTGCCCGGTAGCCGAATGTCTGGGTCATCTCGCCGAACGGGTATCCAGCGAGGCCCGTGCCCATTTCGCCGAGGGATTCGGCCAGCGTCTCGGTCGGCTCGGGAGCCAGGTTGATGAAGATGAATCCTTCCCAGGTGTCGACGTGGACCGGCACGAGGGGGTAGTCGGCCTTGTCGAAATCGAAGAACTCGTCCTCCTGTTGGACGAAGTTGAGGTTGCCGTCGAGGTTGTAGCGCCACCCGTGGTACTTGCAGGTGAACTGTCGGCAGCTCCCGGCGACCTCTTCGCTCGGGTAGTCCGTCCAGACGAGCTTGTTGCCTCGGTGCCGACAGATGTTGTGGAAGGCCCGGAGGGAGCCGTCCCTGTCACGCACGATGATGACCGAGGTGTCGGCAGCTGCGACTTCCCTGGTGAAGAAGCTGCCGACCTTCGGAACCTGCTCGACCCGGCCGACGTTGAGCCAGGAGCGCTTGAAGATGGCCTCTTTCTCGAGTTCGAAGTATTCCGGTGAGATCGAGTCCTCATACGAGATGGTGCCGGTGCCGAGGTGGGGGTAGTGCTCGGTCCAGCTGCCCTCGGCGGGCTTGGGAAAATGCGTCACGGTGATCCTTTCAGCATGAGTTGGAGATCACTGTACTACAAAAACGGAAATGGCGTTCTCGTGAGCGTATCCGGAGTCCGGGGCACCGTGGGCAGCGGCTGTGTGACGGCGGCGGAACACGGGCATCGGCGAGCGTTCCCGATGTCGAGGCGGCCTTGTTCCGCCCATGCGACGGGAGGTCTGCACGCGACTCACCGATCGGGAAACGTGTGCTCGGCGAGTTCGGGGTCCAGTTCGAGTCCGAAGCAGTTGAAGGCGACAGCGAGGGTGTCATACGCCCCGATCGTGAACACCAGGTCCATGATCTGGCGTGTGCTGAAGGCTGCGGCCAACTCGCTCCACGTCTGGTCGGTCACGACAGGGCGGTCGTGGAGTTCGTCGACGGTTCGTACGACGAGCGCATCGAGAGGTTCCCAGCCGGCCGCATCCGGCCCGGATCGGACCCTTGTGAGATCGGACTCGTCGAGCCCGAGCGCCAGGGCGACTGGAACGTGCTGGGCCCATTCGTATTCGCAGTCGCGTCGCCATGCGATGCGCAGGATGGCGAGCTCTCGGAGTCGCTCGTCGAGCGTGGTCGTGTAGAGGAGATGGTGGTTGAACGACAAGAACGCCCTGGCGAGTTCGGGATGGTTTGCCAGCACGGCGAAGGCGTTGACGACCCGCTTGCCGCCCCGTTCGCGCTCGCTCTTTCGTTTCGCATACACCGAGCCCTCCGGCGGCCGCATGCTCTGGAGCGCCTCGACGACATCGCTGGTCCACTCCTCGATCGGAAGAGGAGGGATGAAGGGCTCAGCCACGTCGACCGCCGTTGACGCCGATGATCTGGCCGGTCACATAGCCGGCTTCCTCGGACACCAGGTAGGCGCATGCACCGGCGATGTCTTCCGGCCGTCCGACGCGCCGTACCGGTGTGTCGGCCTCATGCATGGCGATCGACTCGCCGAGGAGGCCATCAGCTTCCGCCTGTCGCAACATCGGGGTGTCGATGAACTCGGGTGGAATCGTGTTGGCGGTGATGCCCTTTGGTCCGAGCTCGCGGGCCAGTGACTGGGTGAGTCCGATGACCCCCGCCTTGGAGGCGACATAGGCGGTCATCCACTCTCGTCCTCCCTGGGCGGCGGAGGACGAGATCGTGACGATTCGGCCCCAGCCCTGTTCGATCATCCCGGGAACGAGCGACTGGCAGCAGTGGAAGGTGCCGGTCAGGTTGATCCGCAGCATCTCGTCCCACTGCTCCTGGCTGGTGCGCAGAAAGGAGCCGAAGTACTCCTTGCCGGCGTTGGCAACCAGGATCGTCGGTACGCCAAGGTCGTCGTTGGTGGCATCGCGCGCCCTGTCGACCTGTGAACGGTCGGCGATGTCGACGCCGTATGCAGAGGCGGAACAGCCGTCCTGGCGTAGCCGCTCGGCTGCCTCCGTTGCCTTGTGAAGGTCGAGGTCCCAGATGGCCACGGCAGCCCCGTCAGCTGCGAATCGCGCTGCGACCGCATATCCGATGCCCGAGGCTCCGCCGGTGACGACGGCTGTTCGGCCGGTGAGGTTCATTGGAAGGGCTCTTCTCCCGCGATCGTGGTGCGATGCATCAGGCGTCCGGACTCAGCGGCGTAGGGGAGTGCCCGATGCATCGTGCCGCGATTGTCCCAGATGACGAGGTCGCCGACCTGCCATTCGTGGAGGTACGTGAACCGACTCGAGGTCACCCACTCCTGAAGGTGTTCGATGAGGGCGTCGCTTTCCTCGAGTGGCATGCCGACCACGTGTGAGGCAGTGGCTCCGAGGACCAGCGAAGTTCGGCCCGAAGCGTGCTTCCACGCGAGCGGCTGGACCTTGGAGGGCCGTTCATTCCAGAATCGAACCTGTTCGTCGGTCGGTTCGGGGTGGACGCGGCCCTGGGCGGTGGCAAAGCTGTGTTCGACCCGCAGCGACCCGAATCGGGTCTTGTCGTCGCTGTCGAGTGCCTCCCACGCTGCGTAGGTGTTCGCGAACTCCGTTTCGCCGCCTACTGCCGACACCTCGTGGGCGCTGAGGATCGTGGCCTTGTTCGGTGTGTCTACCGTGGCTCCGTCGATGTGCCAGTAGAAGGTGCCCTTCAGGTATTCGGCGCTCAACGCCTTGTCCGGATCGAGCGACACCACGAAGATCTCCGGATGCTCGGCGCCTGGTATCGGCAGGATCTCCAACTCTCCGAATTGTCGGCTGAAGGCGATCTGTTCGGGATCGTCCAGGTGGAGGTCCGGAAAGACGAGGACGCCGTTTTTCTCCAGCAAGTCGAGCAGGTCGTCGGAAAGTGCGGGGTCGAGGAGGTCGGCACGGGTCATGTCGCTCACCGACACGCCGATCGTGTCCGTCAGGGTTTCGATTCGCATGGCCCGATCTCCTCTCGGCGTGTCACGGAGCGCTCGCCTTGCAGGGTCACGTAACCCTACCGCACCCGGGGAGCACTGGAACCGGAACTCTCCATGGAAGAGAATGAGGTTCTCTTCAGCGATCCGCGGAGTATGGTCACAACATGCGCCTCGGAGTGATGGTTGGTCCTGAACGACGACGGTACGCCACGAAACTCGATCGGTTGCTCGCAGACGCACGTTGGGCCGACGATGCGGGCTTCGCCTCGGTGTGGATGCCCCAGATCCCCGACGAGTTCGACGCCATGACAGCAGTCGCCCTCATGGGACGCGAGACAACGAGGATCGAACTGGGAACTGCGGTCGTGCCAACGCAGACGCGGCATCCGATCGCACTGGCTCAACAGGCACTTTCGACACAGATGGCATGCGGTGGACGCTTCTCGTTGGGCCTCGGCCCCTCCCACCACTGGATCGTCGACGACATGCTCGGCCTGAGCTATGACCGGCCGGCCGCACAGGCCAGATCGGTGCTGGACGTGCTCGACCAGGCATTCGCCGGTCCCGGAATGGTCGATGTCGAAAACGAGCACCATCGAATTCACAACCCACTCGACATCACCGACGGTCCGGCACCGTCGGTGTTGCTCGCAGCACTCGGGCCGGTGATGCTACGTCTGGCCGGTGAGCGCACCGACGGGACGATTCTCTGGCTGGCGGACGAGCGCGCGATCGGTGAGCACATAGCGCCCCGTCTGACAGCGGCATCCGAGAGCGCTGGGCGGCCTGCACCGAGGATCATTGCCGGTGTTCCGGTCTGCCTCTGTGCCGACGACGAGGTCGGAACGGCGCGGGATCGGGCAAACCGAATCCTCTCCGAGGCTGACATCTCGCCGAACTACCAGGCACTGCTCGATCGTGGCGACGCCGAGAACGTCGGTGACATCCTGATCGCGGGCGATGAGGCAGCGGTCATCGCCAGACTCAGGTCCTTTGCCGCAGCGGGTGTGACCGATCTGTCGATTCGGGTGGTGCCGATCGGCGAGGGCCGAGATGAGTTGCTGGCGTCGAGTCGACGCACCCGCGAGTTCCTCGCCGGGCTTGCTCCCGAGATCTGAGCAGCGAGGCCTCGGTGGCCTCGGGATGTCGGAGGCTTCAACGGTCCGGGATGTGGTGGCCCAGGGCATGGGAACCCGGGGGAGCGAATCCCGGGAGGCATCGAGCGGGTGAAGGTGTGGTGGTTCAGGACATGGGAACCACATGTCGCGAGACATAGGAACCTACAAGCCCTCGCTCTGGCGGCGATTCTTCGACGATGTCGAGGGCTCAGCCGGCGATCGTGACGGTGGCGGCAAGAGGCCGAACCCACGCGAAAGTCGATGGTGATGCGCCTTCTCAGGGTCGTAGATGGAGCGCTCGGACGGTGCCAGGCCCCC
>CAJXIS010000102.1 GCA_913054115.1 uncultured Acidimicrobiaceae bacterium
ACGGACCCACGGGTCACAACACCAAGGCCGGAACCCCGACGATGGGCGGTCTCATGATCGTCACCGGTGCGGTGTTCGGCTACACGATCAGCGACTTCTACAACGGCATCTACACACGGTCCGGCATATTCGTGATGCTGGCGATCATCGGCGGCGGAACCGTCGGGCTGCTCGACGACTGGATCAAGGTGGTCAGGGAACGCAGCCTCGGCCTCAACAAGCGGGCCAAGATGTTCGGCCTCGTCTCCGTGGCGGTCGGGTTCTCCGTCCTGATGCTCCAGTACACGGGGGTCCACACGCAACTGTCGTTCACCCGCCTCTCCGGACCGGGCATCGACCTGGGCAACACGCTCTGGACCTTCTGGGCCGTGCTCCTGATCATCGGATCGTCGAATGCGGTCAACCTCACCGACGGCCTCGACGGCCTGGCGGCCGGCGCAGGCACCCTGTGTTTCGCGGCGTTCACCTTCATCGCCTTCTGGCAGTTCCGCTACCCGGCGGCCTACGAAGTGCCCCACGCACTCGACCTGGCCGTAGTCGCCGTTTCGATGGCAGGCGCCTGTCTCGGCTTCCTGTGGTGGAACGCGGCGCCGGCACAGATCTTCATGGGCGACACCGGGTCACTGGCGATCGGCACCGGCCTCGCTACGCTCGCCCTTGCGACCAACACCCACCTCCTCCTCCCGATCGTGGCGGGCCTGTTCGTCATGGAGACCGTCTCGGTCATCCTCCAGATCGGGTCCTTCCGCCTGTTCGGCGGACGGCGCGTCTTCCGGATGGCACCCGTCCACCACCACTTCGAACTGGGTGGTTGGCCGGAGACCACGGTCATCGTGCGCTTCTGGATCATCTCGGGCCTCTGCACCGCCGTCGGCCTCGGCCTCTTCTACGCCGACTCCATCGCCGCTGGCGTCACGGAGGTCGGCCGGTGAGCCCGGCGGTGCTCGTCCTCGGCATGGGCCTCACGGGGCGTGCCGTGGCAGAGACCCTCCTGCGCCGGGGAGAGGATGTCCGCCTCGTCGACGATCGGCCCGATGAGAAGGTCCTACGGGCCGTGCGAACTTTGGGCCTCGACCTGACGTCTGCTCCGACTGTGGGGGAGTGGGCGGGCCTTCTCGACGGCTGCGACCGGATCGTGGTCAGCCCTGGCGTTCCCGATGGCCATCCGGTGTTCGAGTCCGCCGTGCGGGCGGGCGTGGTGGTGCTCGACGAATCGGACCTGGCCGCCGACTGGGATGCCCGACCCCGCTGCGCGGTGACCGGCACCGATGGCAAGACCACGGTGGTGACGCTGGTGACCGAGATGCTCGAGCGTTCCGGAATCCGGGCACTGGCCGCCGGCAACAACGAAACGCCGCTGGTCGCCGCCATCGACGATGCCGAGGCCGAGGTGTTCGTCGTCGAGGCGTCCTCGTTCCGACTGGGGCACGCACGGTCGGTCCACCTGGGGCCCAGCGCCTGGCTCAACTTCGCCCCCGACCACCTCGATGTGCATGCCGACCTTGCCAGCTACGAGGCCGCCAAGGCCCGGATCTGGGAGTCGATCGACGACCCGGCGGACGCGATCGCCAACCTCTCGGACCCCGTGGTCCGTTCCCACGCACCAGAGGGAGCCACCGGATTCGGCACCGACATCGCCGAGTGCCGTGTCGAGGGGGGCGTCCTGCTGCTGGGCGACGACGCGATCATCACCGTCGACGAGATCTCTCGCCGGATGCCACACGATCTGCTCAACGCCCAGGCCGCCACGGCACTGGCGATCCGGGTCGGCGCCTCGCCCGAGGGGTGTGCCGAGGTCCTCCGGTGTTTCAACGGCCTGCCGCATCGCATGCAGTTCCTCGGCGAGGTGGGTGGCGTCCGCTTCGTCGACGACAGCAAGGCGACGACGCCCCATGCAACCCTGTCGGCGGTGTCGGCGCTGCCGGGCGCCGTGCTCATCGCCGGTGGCCGCAGCAAGGGCCTCGACCTCGCTCCGCTGGGCAGCGCCGCTCCGCGTGCTGTGGTCGCGATCGGCGAGGCCGCCGACGAGGTGGTCGCTGCGTTCAGGGGTCGCTGTCCCGTGTCGACCGCCGATTCGATGGAGTCGGCCGTTGCCCGGGCCAGGCAGGCGGCCGGGGACGGGGGAGTCGTGCTGCTCTCTCCCGGCTGCAGTTCGTTCGACTGGTACTCGTCCTATGCCGAGCGGGGCGACGACTTCGCCAGGGTGGTCCGGGCACTCGAGGTGCTTCGATGAGTCCGGTGGCGATGCGGGGCAGGAGGAGCGAAGGGCAGCCGAAGGGCACCAAGGAGGCCAAGGTGGCCAAAGGCACCAGGGCGACGCAGCGACCTCCCGGGCACCGCTCGTTGCGCTTTCTGGTGCTCCTCGTGGTGGGGTTGCTGTTGTGCCTCCTGGGTGTGGTGATGGTGCTGTCGGCGTCTTCGGTCAACGACCTGCGTGCCCACGGCGATGCCTGGTACCACCTCAAGCGGCAGGTGATCTGGCTGCTCATCGGCCTGGCCGGCCTCATGGTGATGATCAGGATCGACTACCGGAGGCTGCGTCCCCTTGCCGTTCCCGGGCTCTTCGGCTGCATGGCGCTCCTGATGCTCGTGCTCGTCCCCGGCGTCGGCTTGAGTGCCATCGGCTCGACACGTTGGCTGGACCTCGGGGTGGTCAGCCTGCAGCCGTCCGAACTCGCCAAGATGGCCCTGGTCCTGTACTGCGCGGACCTGTTGTCCCGGCGCGAGCGCCCGCTCACCGACAAGAAGCTCACGCTGTACCCCGTCGTCGGCATGGTTGGCCTCATCGGCGTCCTCCTCATGCTCGAGCCGGATCTGGGCACCACGATGATCATGGGCGCCATCGCCGTGGCGATGCTCTTCTTCGCCGGACTGCAGCTTCGACTCCTCGCCCTGCTCGTCGGCGGGGGTGCCCTCGGTGCATTTGGCCTGACCATGAGCGCCGGCTATCGGAGGCAGCGACTCCTCGGCATGCTCGACCCGTGGACGGATCCGCTCAACACCGGGTGGCAGGCCATTCAGTCCGGCGTGGCCATCTCCAACGGAGGCCTGTTCGGTGTCGGGTTGGGAGCGAGTCGTTCGAAGTGGGGCTTCCTGCCCTTCGCACACACCGACTTCATCTACGCGATCATCGCCGAGGAGTTCGGCCTCATCGGTGCCGGCCTGGTGCTGGTGGGCTTCCTCGTGATCGGGCTGGTCGGCCTGTCCACTGCCCTCCACGCCCCCGACCCCTTCGGGCAACTCCTGGCGGCGGGGATCACCACATGGATCATGATCCAGGCCTTCGTCAACATCGGTGCCGTGCTGGGCAGGCTCCCGATCACCGGCGTTCCGCTGCCGTTCGTGTCCTTCGGCGGAACCGCGCTGATCGTCACCCTGGGTGCGTTCGGCATCCTGCTCAACATCGCCCGCCAGACACCGTGAAATCCCGGCCTCGCCGCCGGTGCCGGGTGGTGATCGCGGGTGGTGGTACTGCAGGGCACGTCCTTCCCGGCCTCGCCATCGCCCAGGCCCTCGTCGATCGGGGCGTGGTCGAAGGGTCCGACGACGTCCATTTCGTGGGCAGTCGCCGCGGCATCGAGCGCACGCTGGTGCCGACCGCCGGGTTTCCGCTCACGCTCCTGCCCGGTCGTGGCATCCAGCGTCGCCTTGCCGTCGCCAACGTGGGGGCCATCCTGGGGCTGGGGCTGGCCGGCCTCCGTGCCGTGGCCCTCCTGGTGCGCCACCGACCAGCTGCCGTCGTCGCCCTGGGGGGCTACGCCTCCGTGCCGTGCGGCATCGCCGCCGTACTCCTGAGGATCCCGATGGTCGTCGCCGAACAGAACGCCGTTCCCGGTGCGGCGAACCGACTCCTCGGCCGCTTCGCCAGGGCCTGTGCCGTTCCTGCGGAAGGCACGGGGCTGCCACGGGCGGTCGTGACCGGCAATCCGGTTCGCGCCGAGGTGCGGGAGCGGGCGGCCGGCGCCGGGCGGGAATCCGCCCGCGCCGACCATGGCCTCGACGACCGGCCGTTCGTCGTGGTCTTCGGAGGCTCGTTGGGCGCTCGTCGCATCAACCAGGCCGTCTTCGAAGCGATGCGAGAATGGGACGGTGAGCAGATCGTCGTCCACCATGTGTTGGGCAGCAGGGACTGGAACGACCCCGCATTCGTCCGGCACGCTGCCGCACCGTCCGTGGCGCACCATGTCGTCGAGTACGAACACGATCTTCCCACGGCCCTCGCTGCTGCGGACCTCGTCCTGTGCAGGTCGGGGGCCACGACCGTCGCCGAGTTGGGCGTGATCGGCGTGCCCTCGCTGTTGATGCCGCTTCCGGGGGCACCGGGCGACCACCAGACGGCGAACGCCCGCCTCCTCGCCGACGTGGGCGGGGCCGTCCTCCTGCCCGATGCCGAGATCGACGGTGGGCGTCTTCGCACCGAGTTGTCGCTCCTGCTCGGCGACGCAGGCCGCCGACGGGCGATGGCGCTGGCAGCAGCGGGCGTGGGCATCCCGGATGCCGCCGACCGCGTGGCAGACCTCGTCGAGGAACACGCCCGTGGCTGAGACAGGCGCAGTGTCCGGCGCAGAGCCGGCGATCGACCTCTCCGTGTCCCGCCGGGTGCACGTCGTCGGCATCGGCGGAGCCGGAATGAGTGCGATCGCAGAGGTACTCGCTGCGATGGGCCATGTCGTGACCGGGTCCGACCTGAAGGCCTCCGCCGGCCTGGACCGCCTCGAGGCGCTCGGTGTCCGGGTAACCGTCGGACACGCCGCCTCGAACCTCGGTCGGGCCGAGTTCCTGACACGTTCGACCGCGGTCCCCGATAGGAACCCGGAGTGCCGTGCCGCCGAGGAGGCGGGCATTCCGGTGCTGAGCCGCGCGGATGTCCTCGCCGCCATCTGTGCGCAGCGCAGGACGATCGCCGTGGCGGGCACCCACGGCAAGACCACGACGGCCTCCATGTTGGCCCTGGTGCTCCGTCAGGCCGGCGTCCGCCCCTCGTTCATCATCGGCGGCGACGTGAACGAGATCGGAACCGGTGCTGCGTGGGACAGCGGCGACCTGCTGGTGGCCGAGGCCGACGAGAGCGACGGGACCTTCGTTCGGCTGCCACGCGCTGCCGGCATCGTGACCAACGTCGAGCCCGACCATCTCGACCACCACGGCGGCTATGGGGAGCTCGTGGCCGCCTTCGAGCGCTTCGTCGTGGAGACCGACGGGCCCGTGGTCGTCGGGGTGGATGACCCGGACGGCGCCCGCCTGGCTGCCGACACGGATGCGGTCAGCGTCGGAACGTCCGGTGACGCCGACTGGCGGATCTCCGATGTCGAGGAGGCGTGGGCCGGCGTGCGCTTCGTCATCACGTCCCCGGACGGGGAGCACCTCGGCATCTCCCTGCCGGTTCCCGGCCTGCACAATGCCCGCAACGCCGCATGTGCTGCGGTCATCTCCCGACTCATGGGAATCCCGCCCGAGCCGATCGTCGAGGGCCTGGGGAACTTCGGCGGCGTGGCCCGGCGCTTTGAACACCGGGGCCGTTCCGGTGGCATCGAGTTCGTGGACGACTACGCCCACCTTCCGAGCGAGGTCAGGGCCACGATCGCGGCCGCCTCCAGCGGGTCATGGCGGCGCCTGGTGGCCGTGTTCCAGCCGCATCGCTACAGCCGCATCGAAGCACTCTGGTCGGACTTCGGCGATGCGTTCGATGGAGCCGACCTGATCTACGTCACCGACGTGTATCCGGCTGGCGAGGCACCCCGTCCCGGCGTCACCGGGCAACTCATCGTCGACGCGGTCGTGCGCAGTCGGCCAGGGGTGGACATCCGCTATGTCCCGCGACGTGACGAGCTGATCGAGTTGCTGGCCGCCGACCTGGCAGCCGGAGACCTCTGTCTCACGATGGGCGCCGGCGACCTGACCTCCGTTCCGGACGAGGTCAGGAGCCGAATCGATGCCTGAGGGCTCTTCGGCCGGGCACCTGGAGGCTCTTGCCGGGCGACTCGACAACCTGCTCCTCCGCAGGGGGTGCCGACGGGACGTTCCGCTGGGCCCGCTGACCACCTACCGGGTCGGAGGAGCGGCCTCGCTGTTCGTCCACCCACAAGACCGCCACGAGCTCGCAGGTGTCGCCGCGGTGTCCTCCGACTTCGAGGTACCCGTGATCGTGATCGGGCGAGGGTCGAACCTGCTGGTCGCCGATCGGGGGTTCGTCGGGCTGGCCGTCCAACTCGGCGACGGGTTCGACGGGGTGCAGGTCGAGGGAGCAGGCGATGATGGGGCCACCGTCACTGCCGGGGCCGGAGCCGGCCTGCCGGTCGTCGCCCGACTGACCGTCCAGTCCGGCCTGTCGGGTTTCGAGTGGGCGGTCGGCGTTCCGGGGTCGATAGGTGGTGCCATCCGGATGAACGCCGGAGGTCATGGATCCGACATGGCTGCGGTCGTCGCATGGGCCGACGTCGTCGATCTGCACGACGGCACCTCGAGGCGGATCGGAGCCGACGACCTCGGGTTCGGCTACCGGCGTTCGGCGATCACGGCGACGCTGATCGTGGTTCGTGCCGGCCTGCGCCTCGAGGCCGGTGACGTCGCTGACGGACAGGCACTGCTGGCGGAGATCGTCCGATGGCGTCGGGAGAACCAGCCGGGAGGCGCCAACGCCGGATCGGTGTTCACCAATCCGCCCGGCGACTCTGCGGGCCGCCTCATCGACCTCGCCGGGGCGAAGGGCCTCCGCATCGGTTCCGCAGAGGTGTCCTCGAAGCACGCCAACTTCATCCAGGCCGACGCCGGTGGCAGCGCTGACGATGTCCTGCAACTCATGGAGGAGGTTCGGCGGCGCGTGGCAGAGGCGCACGGTGTCGTTCTGCAGCCCGAAACGATCGTGCTGGGTTTCGAAGCCGTGGATCGATGAGCGATGTCGATGGTGGTCCGGACCGGGGTTTCCTGCGGCGCTTCTGGTGGTTGTGGGTGCCGGTCGGGCTGCTGGTCCTGGGCGCATCGGGATATGCGGCCACCCGCTCCTCGCTGCTCGACGTTGACCACATCACGGTCGAAGGGGCCGGCATCCGGGTCACGGAGCGGACGGTCATCGATGCGGCGGCCATCGACCTGGGTCAGCCTCTACTCGACGTTGACCTGGATGCGGTCGACGGTCGCCTGACGGCATTGCCGTGGGTGGCCGACGCGACGGTGCGACGGGAATGGTCCGGAACCATCCACCTGCGGATCCTCGAGCGATCGCCTGTGGCGGTGGCCGTGGACCCGGCTGGAGAGCAGGTCCTGCTC
>CAJXIS010000103.1 GCA_913054115.1 uncultured Acidimicrobiaceae bacterium
GCCGGCTGGTGGCCGCCCTCGTCCTGGCCACCATGGTCTTCTGCGGCACCCTCGTCGCCGGCGAGTTGGCCGGCCGGGTCACCGGCACGCCGGGTGGCTCACCGGTCGGGGCGGCCGGCGAGCCGGTCATCTACGTGGTGCAGCCCGGCGACACCCTCTGGGCCATCGCCGAGCGGCTCACCCCGGAGGGCATCGACGTGCGCCACACCGTCGACCGCCTCAGCGACTCGGCGGGCGGGTCGTTCCTCCAACCCGGCCAGCGCATCGAGCTGCCGGTCGGCGGCTGATCCCGGGCCGTCAGCAGGCCAGGTAGCGGCAGAAGACAAAGTCGTCGGCGGTCAGGACATGTGCCAGGCGAAGGTTCGTCGGTCGGGGCAGCGGCGCTCCCGCCAGCAGGCCCGTGCCGCTGCCGGCGATGAGCGGCGACACGCTCAGGCAGAGCTCGTCGATCAGCCCGGCCGAGGCGAGTTGGACCACGAGTCCCGGTCCTCCCTCGCACACCACGGTGCCCACGCCCCGGCCCTGCAGGTCGGCCAGCACGTCGGCGATGTCGAGCGAGTCGTCGGCCGTCACGACCTCGGCCACGGCGGCCAGTGCGTCCAGCCGTTCGGACGGTGCGTCGCCCGACGTGTAGACGAGCGGCGCCGGGTCGTCGGGATCCCGGTCGACGAACAACGACGCCGACGGATCCAGTCCGGCGCTGCCGGACACCACCGCCAGTCGGGGACGCACTGCCTGGCCGCGACTGGCCCGACGTTCGCCCATGTCGGCGACGGGCGTACGTGGCGGTCGGTAGCCCTCGGCTCGCACGGTCCCGGCTCCCACCAGGACCACGTCGGCGAGGCCGCGCACCACCCCCAGCAGCCGACGGTCGGCGTCGCCGCCCAGCGGGCCCGACCGCCCGTCGACGGCGGTGGCCCCGTCCACCGAGGCCACCATGTTCACGAGGACCCAGGGTCGCCCAGCGGGGGCTGGACGCTCGACATCGTGGTAGGCGGCGACCGGATCGACGTCGCCACTGTCCGAGTGGGGGAACAACTGCTGCACATCCCGACGGTAGCCGTCGGCCGCCCGCCCGGGGCTGGCGGGTGTCTGTGGACGGCTGTGGACAAACCCGGCGTCGTCCACCGTCATTTCCACAACTCTTGCCCTTTCCGTCCACAGGGGGTCGTTCGTAGGGTGGCGGCACGAATCGGGACCATCGAATCCGGTGTGGGTCACACCCGGCCCCAACGGTGATGGTGTCCCGGACCAGCGATCGAACGAAAGACGGCTTTCACGACATGACCCTCATGCCCGAACGTGGCGTCCTCGGCATCCGACGGATGTTCACCGAGGCCGGAACCCATCCCTACGACAGCATCGACTGGGAACACCGCGACGCCCGTCTGGTCGATCACCGGGACGGGTCCGTGGCGTTCGAGCAACTCGGCGTCGAGGTGCCCACGTCCTGGTCCGTCAACGCCACCAACATTCTCGCCCAGAAGTACTTCCGCGGGATGCCCGACACGCCGGAGCGGGAGTCGTCGCTGCGTCAGGTCGCCGATCGCGTGGTCGACACCATCGCCGCCTGGGGCCGGACCGACGGTTACTTCGCCGACGACGTCGAGGCCGACGCCTTCGCCGACGAACTCAAGCACCTGATCGTCACCCAGAAGGCCGCCTTCAACTCGCCGGTCTGGTTCAACATCGGCGTGCCCGACACCCCCCAGCAGGCATCGGCCTGCTTCATCCTCTCGGTCGACGACAAGATGACCTCCATCCTCAACTGGTACGTCGAGGAAGGCATCATCTTCAAGGGCGGGTCCGGTGCCGGCGTCAACCTCAGCCGCATCCGATCGTCGCGCGAGGCCCTCCGGGGTGGCGGCACGGCGAGTGGCCCGGTCAGCTTCATGCGGGGCGCCGACGCCTCTGCAGGCACCATCAAGAGCGGCGGCAAGACGCGGCGGGCCGCCAAGATGGTCGTCCTCGACGCCGACCACCCCGACGTCGAGGAGTTCATCTGGTGCAAGGCCCGCGAGGAGCACAAGCTGCGTGCACTCGAGGCCGCAGGCTTCGAGGTCGGCCTCGACGGGTCCGACGCCCATTCGATCCAGTACCAGAACGCCAACAACTCGGTCCGGGTCACCGACGAGTTCATGCAGGCCGTGGTCGACGACACCGACTGGGACCTCACCGCCCGCACCGACGGTTCGGTCATCGACACCATGCAGGCCCGCCGGCTGTTCCGCCAGGTCGCCGAGGCGGCCTGGGAGTGCGCCGACCCGGGCCTCCAGTTCGACACCACCATCAACCACTGGCACACCGCCGCCAACACCGGCCGGATCACCGCCAGCAACCCATGCTTCACCGGCGACACGAAGGTCCACACCGACAAGGGCCTGGTCCGCTTCGACGAGTTGGTAGACCGCCTCAACCGAGGCGAGGACTTCCGGGTCTGGACCCACGACGCCACGAGCGTCGATGACCCTGCCGAGGCCGTGTTCCTGTCGTCGCCTGATGCAGTGATGCTCACGGGCCTCAACCCGGTGGTTCGGCTCCAGTTCGACACCGGTCATGAGATCCGTTGCACACTCAACCACCGGTTTTTCACCGAGAACCGGGGCTGGGTCGCCGCCCACGATTTGACCGACGAGGACGACGTCCGCGTGCTCGATCGTTTCACGCCGGCGGAGGAGGCCGATCCCTACCTGCCCGTGTCCACGAATCCGGACGACTATCGCACCAAGGGTGACCACGCCCGCCCCTTGAACTTCCCTGACGAGTGGGACACCCTGTTTGCCCACTATCTGGGGTGGCTCATCGGCGACGGCTCCACGTCCGGAAAGGTCGTGGCCACGATCTACGGCTCCGCCGAGGACCAGGCCGAGATCATGCCGAGGCATCATCCCCTGATCGAGTGGATCAACGGCGACCATGCCCTGAAGGTCTCGATCCAGTCCAACGGGACCGCCCAGCTGCGCATCACCCGCCGCCCGTTCAAGCGCTTCCTCGAGGCGCTAGGGGTGGATTCCACGACGGGTGCCCACAAGGTGGTTCCGTGGGTCGTCGAGCAGGCGCTGCCCGAGTTTTCCGGCGCCTTCCTCCGCGGTCTGTTCGATGCCGACGGCTGCGTCTACCGATCCGAGACGAAGGGCTCCTACGTGGGCCTTGGCTCGATCTCGCGGGAACTGCTGGTCGGTACCCAGCGACTGCTGCAGACCTTCGGCGTCACGAGCCGCATATATTCGGTGCGCGATGCCGGGGCGTCGCATTTCACCTATGTGCGCAAGGACGGAACAGAGGCAACGTACAAGTCGAGCGCCTCGTGGGACCTGCGTATCACGGGTCGCTCCGTCGACGCCTTCGCCCAGCACATCGGTTTCGAGCTCGAGCGCAAGCGCGGTGCCCTCACCGAACTACTGGCCGAGCGCACGCGGGCGGATTACCGAACCGCCTGCACCGCCAGGCTGGTCGCCCGCATCGATGACGGCGATGAGCAGACCTACAACCTCTCCGAGCCCCGGAACCACGCCTACATCGCCAACGGCCTACTGGTCGCCAACTGCTCGGAGTATGTGCATCTCGACAATTCGGCTTGCAATCTCGCCAGCCTCAACCTGCTGTCGTTCCTGGGCGATTCCGATGGTGACACCGACGCCATCGGCGGGTTCGATGTCGAGGGGTTCCTGCACGCCGTCGAGGTCGTGTTCACGGCCCAGGAGATCCTCGTCGGCAACGCCGACTACCCGACGGAGAAGATCGCCGAGACCACCCGGGCCTTCCGGCAGTTGGGCCTCGGCTACGCCAACCTGGGCGCCCTGCTCATGGCCCTGGGCCTGCCCTACGACAGCGACGAGGGCCGGTCGGTGGCTGCGGCGATCACGTCGCTGATGACCGGCCACGCCTACCGCACCTCGGCCCGCCTGGCCGACCGCATGGGGCCGTTCTCCGGCTACGAGGCCAACCGCGAGCCGATGCTGCGGGTGCTCGACCAGCACCGCGAGGCGACCGAGCTGCTCGACGAGTCGGTGGCGCCGGTCCTCGTCGAGGCCGGGCGCGAGGCATGGTTCGAGGCATGCGCCCTGGCCCAACGGGTCGGGGTCCGCAATAGCCAGGCCACCGTGCTGGCGCCCACCGGCACCATTGGCCTCCTCATGGACTGCGACACCACCGGCATCGAGCCCGACCTGAGCCTCGTCAAGACCAAGCGTCTGGTCGGCGGGGGCACCATGTCGATCGTCAACCGGACCGTCCCCCGGGCGCTCGAACGCCTCGGCTACGACGACGAGACCACGGCGGCCATCGTCGACCACATCGACCGGAGGCACTCGGTGGCCGGGTGCGCCGAACTCCTCCCCGGGCACGCCGACGTGTTCGCCACCTCGATGGGCGACCACGCCATCCACCACATGGGCCACATCCGGATGATGGGGGCCGTCCAGCCGTTCCTGTCCGGGGCCATCTCCAAGACCTGCAACATGCCCGAAGACGTCTCGGTCGACGATGTGGAGGAGCTCTACTTCGAGTCGTGGCGCCTCGGCCTCAAGGCGGTCGCCATCTACCGGGACAACTGCAAGGTCGGCCAGCCACTCGCGACGGGCAACGAGACCACCCGTTCGCAGGCGACGGCGCTGGTCGATGCGGTCGCCGCAGGCGTTCCGGCCGAGCCGGTGCGCCGCCGGCTCCCACGCTCCCGCCGTTCACTCACCTTCGAGTTCCGGGTCGCCGATTGCAAGGGGTTCGTCACGGTCGGCGAGTACGAAGACGGCCGACCCGGCGAGATCTTCATGCGGGTCTCCAAGCAGGGCTCGACCCTGTCGGGGATCATGGACGCCTTCGCCATCTCGCTCAGCCACGGACTCCAGTACGGGGTGCCGCTGCGTGCGTTCGTCGAGGCGTTCACCGGCATGCGCTTCGAACCGGCCGGGATGACCGACGATCCCGACCTCCGGATCTCCACGAGCATCATCGACTACCTGTTCCGGCGCCTGGCGGTCGAGTACCTCACGCCGGCCGAGCGGGCCGAGCTCAACATCCTCACCACCGACGAGCGCAGCCAGCCCACGCTGCCGGGCGTCGAGGAGGCCGCCACCGAGACCCGTCAGGGCCTCGACTTGCCCCCCGATCCGCCGACGGTGCCGTCCGCCGCCCAGTTCGCCGCCCAGCTGTCGCGGGCGTCGGCCGACGCCCCTCTCTGCATGATGTGCGGCATCGCCATGCGCCGTGCCGGGTCCTGCTACGTGTGCACCGACTGCGGCGCCACCAGCGGGTGCTCGTGACGGGCGTGTCGGGCGAGGCGGGTGCCTGATGGCCAGGCTGCGGTTCTCCTACGGGACCATGGGGTCGGGCAAGAGCACGTTCGCCCTCCAGATCCACCACAACCTGGCCTCGCGCGACCTCAAGGGCCTGCTGTGCAGCCAGCTCGACCGGACCGACGGCAAGGTGTCGAGCGCACTCGGCGTCTCGGCCGATGCCGTCGAGGTGGGCCCACGCCTCGATCTCTTCGAACTGGCGCTGGCGATGGTCGAGCGCCACGGCGGCCTCGACTACGTGGTCTGCGACGAGGCGCAGTTCTACACCGCCGCCCAGGTCGGCCAACTGGCGCGGGTCGTCGACGAGCTGGGTGCTGACGTCTTCGCATTCGGCCTGCTCACCTCGTTCCAGGGGGAGCTGTTCGAGGGCACGAAGCGGCTCCTCGAGTTGGCCGACGAGTCCGCCGAGATCCAGGTGGAGGCCCGCTGCTGGTGTGGCGCCCGGGCCACCCACAACGCCCGCCTGGTCGACGGCGTGCAGGTCTACGACGGTGAGCTGTTCCTCGTCGACGACCCCGACGACCATCAGGTCACCTATGAGCTGCGCTGCCGCCGCCACTGGCTGGCTGGCGACAGCGGGGGCGCCGCCAGGGTCACGGCACACGCCGCAGCCGTCGAGGGCTGACCCCACCGGCCCCGGGCGGTTCAGGTGCGGGGCGCGCTGCGCAGGTGTCGGCTCACGTCGCCGACGAGGTCCAGCATCGAGTAGTCGCGTTCGCAGAAGCGCCACTCCTCGTCCACTCGTTCGAAGCGGTCGTGGTAGCGGCCGGCGGCCACGACCTGTAGCGGTCCGTCATCGACCTGCTGGAGCACGGTGTAGCGGCTGCGGCACGCGGCGGTGCCGGCGGCCTCGTCGATCTCGAGGATCGGGTTGGTCACGACGTGCTGCGTGCGAGGGGTGCCGTCGTCGTGGAGGATCACGATCGACCGCCAGACGTCGAGTATCCCGTCGCGGTCGACGACCACGGGGGCCTCCGGGTCGAGGATGATCCGGGCGTGGGCAAACAGGTCGGCACAGGCCTCGTGCTCGCCGGCATCGAACAGCTCGGCGTAGCGGTGGAGCAGGTTCGTGATGGCTGTGGCACTGGTCATGGGGTTTCTCCCTTAGTCGGCGGCGAGCGCCAGTGTGGCTTCCCAGAGGTCGGGCTCGAGATCGACCGCATCGGGCAGCGCCCGACCGGCGCCCGGCAGTCGGGCACCCGGTTGACCGGCGATGGAGGCGGCCAGGGACGTCAGGCTTTCGGTGAAGACGTCGCCGCTGTAGCCCGATGGGTCGATCACCACGTAGAACTGGCCGAGGTCGTGGGGCGGGCCATCGGGCGCCTTGAGCGGTGGGACGTCGATGCTGAGGCGTGATCCGGTCAGGCAGGCGGCGAGCACCTCGACCATGAGCCCGAGGCCGTAGCCCTTGTGGCCGCCGGCCGAGAGGAGCGAGCCGCCGAGTGCCGCAGCGGGATCGGTCGTCGGGTTGCCGTCGGCGTCGATGGCCCATCCCAGGGGGATCTCCTCGCCGGCAGCCGCTGCCATGGTGATCTTGCCGAGGGCGACCGCACTGGTGCTGAAGTCGAACTGGAAGGCGATCCCGCCCTCGCCGTCGGGTACTGCCATGGCGAACGGGTTGGTGCCGAGCACCGCCTGCGAGCCTCCCGGAGGCGCCACACGCGGCGTGGCGTTCGTGGTGCCGATGGCCAGCAGCCCCTCGCGGGCGAACTGCTCGGTGAAGTAGCCGAGCGCCGTGCACGTGTGGGTGTGTTCGACGGCGAGTCCGCAGATCCCGTTGTTACGGGCCGAGGCGAGGGCGTGGGGGAAGGCGGCGGCGAACGCCGACTGGGCGAACCCGAACCGACCGTCCACGCGGACGGCACCGGGGCGGTCGACCGACACGACCGGGTCGACGTTCCCGTCGATGCGTCCGGTCTCGAGCTGCCGGCAGTAGCTCTCGAGGTAGTAGAGGCCGCAGATCCGGTTGC
>CAJXIS010000104.1 GCA_913054115.1 uncultured Acidimicrobiaceae bacterium
GCGGGAAGGACCGAGTTGGGTCCCACGGCCCCGGATCCGGCAGAATGATCCGCATGCAGACCTCGTTTCCGAATCTTCTCGCTGCCGGGCGGATCGGGGGGATGGAACTCCGCAATCGCGTCGTGCTCCCGGCGATGGACCAGTACAACTGCACCGAGGAGGGCCTGGTCACCGACGAGACCATCGCCCACTACGAGGCACGGGCACGGGGCGGCGTCGGACTCCTGATCGTCGAGACCTCGGCCGTCTCGTACCCCCACGGTGCGACTGCCCGACACCAGCCAGCGCTCTCGCACGACGGCGTGATCCCCGGCCTGCGGCGACTCGCCGAAGCCGTCCACGCCCACGGGGCGAAGATCGTCGTGCAGGTCTGCCACCACGGCAAAACGTCGAGCGTCGACGTCTCCGAGGGACGGCCGGCGCTGATCCCCTCGCTCCCACCGCCGCCATCGGACCCCCGGGGGATGATGGCCGACACGACGATGGACGAGCTGCTGCGGATGGCGACGCTCACCGGCGGCCAGATGCCCACCTACGCCGAGGCGACCGTGGGGCAGCTCGAGGACATCGTCGGCGACTTCGCCGACGCCGCCGCACGGGTGCAGCAGGCCGGGTTCGACGGCGTCGAGGTACATGCCGCCCACGGCTACCTCCTCTCCACGTTTCTGTCCCCGGCCTGGAACCGTCGGGACGATGCCTACGGGGGGTCGCTCGACGGCCGGACCCAGCTCCTCGTCGAGGTCGTCACCGCCGTGCGCGACCGGTGCGGGTCGGGCTTCGCGGTCATCGTGCGCATCGACGGCCACGAGTACGGCGTCGAGAACGGCACCACCGTCGATGACGCCGTCGACCACGCCAAGGCTGCGGCCGCTGCCGGGGCCGACGCCATCCATGTCTCGGCGACATCGTCGGCAGGGACGGGGGTCGGGTTCACCGACGCACCCCTTCCCTGGCAGCCCAACCAGTACGAGGGGTTCGCCCGAGCCGTGAAGGCGGCGGTCGACGTCCCCGTCCTCGCCGTCGGGCGGATCCGACCCCCGGACGCCGAGCGCATCCTCTGCGACGGTGGCGCCGACTTCATCTCGATGGGCCGGCAACTCCTGGCCGACCCCGACCTGGTCCGGCGCCTCGATGACGGCCGACCCGACCTGGTGCGTCCCTGCATCAACTGCTTCGTCTGCGTCGCCCAGAACTTCTGGAGCGGCCGACCCGTCTGCGCCGTCAACGCCCGGCTCGGCCACTACGACCAACCCGATCCGTCGCCGGCGAGTTCGCAACGGCACATCGTCGTGGTCGGGGGCGGACCGGGTGGCATGGAATGTGCCCGTGTGGCAGCCGGGCGGGGGCACCGCGTCACGCTCCTCGAGGCGGCTGGCCGGCTCGGCGGCACCGCTCGCTTCTCGTCGCTCACGACCCCGCTCAACGGCGAGTTCGTCGACTTCCTCCGTGCCTCCATCGCCGACGCCGGCGTCGAGGTCCGGACCGGCGTGCGGGCCGATGCCGACGTGATCGCCGCACTCGCCCCCGATGTCGTCGTGGTCGCCACCGGCGCCCGGCGGGACCGACCCGACCTGCCCGGCATGGACCTCCCCCACGTGCTGTCCGGCGACGACCTCCGGGCGCTGCTCACCGGCGATGGCGACCTCGGTGCACGCCGCCCCGGGCTTCTGACCCGACTGGCCCTCGGGGCGGGGCGCCTCCTGGGGCTCACCGACGACATGGACCGGGTCCGGTCGCTCTCCCGGCTCTGGATGCCCATCGGCCGACGGGTCGTGGTCGTCCACGGCGACCTGGTCGGCACCGAGTTGGCCCACTTCCTCGCCGAACGGGGACGCTCCGTCCACGTGCTCGAACCCGGCGCACAGCCTGCGCTCGCCATGGCCCACCCCCGGCGCTGGCGGGCCCTCCACGAATCCCGGAGCGCCGGCGTGGTGTTCCACACCGACGCGGAGACGACCGCCATCTCCCCGACCCATGTCGAGTACCGGCAGGGCGATGCGACCCACCGGCTCGATGCCGACACGGTCGTCATCGCCGGCGGGGTCCGGGCCGACCGCTCGCTCGCCGACGCCCTCATGGCCGAGGGCCACGAGGTGCACGTTGTCGGCGACGCCGCCGAGGACTGGTACATCGAAGGTGCCGTTCGCAGCGGCCACCGGGTGGGCGCAGCGCTCTGAGTCCCGCCCCCGTCTCGCCCCGACCAGACGACCGTAGGTAGCGTCCGCCCATGACCGATGTCGAGACCGCACCGTCCTGGAATCCGTTCGACCCCGAGTTCCTCCTCGACCCCTATCCGACCTATGCGCGCCTGCGGGACGAGGACCCGGTTCACCGGACACCGATCGGCACGCTGCTCGTTTCCCGCTACAACGACGTCCACAGCGTGCTGCGCGACACCGAGACCACGGTGCGGCGATTCGAATCCAATATCGAGGTGCCCGAGCACATGCGCCCGCTCCAGGAACTCCGTGGAGAGCGGGTGCCGTCGATCCTGGGCCTGGACCCCCCCGACCACACCCGCCTGCGCGGGCTCGTGCAACGCACCTTCACCCCCCGGGCGATCGGCCGGATGCGTGAACAGACCGCCGGCATCGTCGACGACCTGCTCGACGAACTCTCCGGACATGGCGAAAGCGGCGAGATCGACCTGATCGGCGAGTACGCATTCGTGATCCCGTTCGCCGTGATCCACGCCATGCTCGGACTGCCCGACACCGACGTGGCCATGGTCCGGGGCTGGTCCCACGCCATCACACAGACGCTCGAGCCGTACCTCACCCCCGAGCAGGTGACCGCCGCCCTCGACGGCGGTTCGCGGATGGACGCCTACCTCGCCGATGCCGTCGAGCAGAAGCGTCGGCAACCGGGGGACGACCTGCTCACCCAGCTCATCGAGGCCGAGGAGGAGGGCGATCGCATGTCGACCCCCGAGCTCCTCTCGATGGTCTCGCTCCTGTTCGTGGCCGGCCACGAGACCACGGTCAACCTGATCGGCAACGGGATCCACGCCCTGCTCCAGAACCCCGACCAGCTCGCGCTCGTCCGCGACGACGACTCGGTCGATGCCACCGTCGCCGACGAGCTCCTCCGCTGGGACAGCCCGGTGCAGACCTCCGGACGTCGCCTGCTGCACGACACCGTGATCTCCGGCGTCGAGATCGCAGCAGACGAGATGGTCCTGACGGCGCTCGGCAGCGCCAACCGGGACCCCGCCTTCTGGGGCGACACCGCCAACACCCTCGATGTCACCCGGCCGGATGCGGCCAGGCACGTGTCGTTCGGCAGCGGCATCCACCACTGCCTCGGAGCGGCGCTGGCCCGGCTCGAAGGGGAGATCGCCGTCACCCGGTTCATCCGGCGCTTTCCCGAACTCGCCCTGGCGGGCGAGCCGACCTTCAATGCCCGGATCATCCTGCGGGGCCGAAACACCCTGCCGCTGCGCCTGGGAGCGGCTGCCTAGGACCCGACCCGGGTCTGGGGCGACGACGCCGCCAGCCTGCCCGGACAGGCGACGGCGCAGAACGCCGCACCGACGAACATCGTGACGGCCATGAAGGCCCACGCCCGGTCGAAGGCGACCAGGGGGCCATGAGAACGCGCAGCATCGAACACCGCGATACCGACGGCAACCCCGATGGCGAACCCGAGGGTCGAGGTCGTGCGCAGTGTGGCACTGGCCGTGCCGAATCTCGCCGGTGGCACCTCGCGGAGGCCGAGCGAGCTGAACGTCGCGAACGTGCACGACACGCCCACGCCGAGCATCAACAACGCCGGCAGGACATCGGATGCGTAGTCGGACTCGGTGCCCACGCGCAGCCACAACCAGGTCGGTGAGAGCCCGGCGACCGTGCACCCGAACACCAGCAGGTTCCGGTGGCCGACCCGGTCGGCGATCGAACCCACCGGTCCACCGAGGAAGGCCGCCAGCAACGGTCCCGGTACCACGCCGAAGCCGGCCGCCAACGGCGACCAGCCCCAGAGGTCCTGTAGCAGGAGGGTGTTGAACAAGATGATGGCGATGAACGAGGTCGTGAAGAAGACCTGACCTGATGCGGCCGACCAGAATGACCGGATCCGGTAGAGGCCCAGGTCGAGCAGCGGCTCCGGATGCGTCCTCGAGCGCACCACGACGACCCCCATCAGCAGGAACCCGGCCAGCGCCGAGGCGATGGTCGCTCCCGAGCTGTAGCCCCACCTGCCACCCTGGACGATCGCCACCAGCACGAGCGCCACGCCGAAGGTGCCGGCCGGAACCCCGAGCACGTCGAACCGGCCCGTGGCATCGGGGTCCCGGCTCTCCCGGACGAACCGGGGAGTGAGGATCAACAGCAGTGCACCGATCGGCACGTTGACGAGGAACACCCACCGCCAGGACAACAGGTCGAGGATGACGGCGCCGATCGAGGGGCCCAGCGCTGCGCCGAGGGCCGCCGATGCCCCCCAGATACCGAGCACCATCGAGCGACGTTCCAGGGGAAAGTCGGGCAGGACCATCGACAACGAGGTCGGGCCGATCACCGAACTGCCGACTCCCTGGAGGACACGTGCCGCGATCAGGTATCCGGTCGAGGGCGCCAGCCCGCAGCACAGCGACCCCACCACGAAGACGGTGACGCCGATCAGGAACATCCGTCGGCGACCGCGCTGGTCCGCCAGACGACCGGCGACCAGCAGGAAGGCACCGACCGACACCGAGTAGCCGGAGAGGACCCACGACAACCCCACCTCCGACGCTCCGAGGTCACGCCGGATCGAGGGGAATGCCACGTTCACGATGGAGATGTCGATGACCGTCAGCAGCGCCGCCAACGTCGACACTGCGAGCGCCAACCACGCCCGCCGGTCAACCGCCGTCGCCCCACCCCCTGCCTCCACGCCGGGGACGCTAGGAGCGGGTGCCCGCACCCGACGAACCCGGCCCTCCCGACTCAGCGTCCGGTGTGCAGCGGGACCTTCGAGTAGCCGGCCACGTTCGACATCTGGACCCGTTCGCATCCGGCCTCGTCGATGGTGAAGTCCGGCAGGCGTGCGGCGATCTCCCCGATCGCCACCCGGCTCTCCAACCGGGCCAGGGCCGCTCCGAGGCAGGAGTGCACCCCGTGCCCCAGGCTGATCGCCAGCGCATGTTCCCTCTGGACGTCGAACCGGTCCGGGTCCTCGTAGGCCCTTTCATCGTGGGTCGCCGCACCCGTCAGGAGGAAGACCGGCTTGCCCGCAGGCACGGTCACGCCGTGCCACTCGCTCTCGACCGCAGAACACCTCCCCTGGTACTGCGACGGCGGCCAGTAGCGCAGGACCTCTTCGACGGCGTCGGCATGGAGCCCGGGATCCTCCTTCACGAGCCGCCACTGGTCCGGGTTCCGATGGAACAGGACCGCTGCGTTGCCGATCAACTTGGTGACCGTCTCGCTCCCCGCCGCACCGAGCAGGGTCCCGAAGGCGGCGATCTCGATGTCGTCCAGCGAAGCCGTTCCCCCGTCATCCGTCTCGACCTCGGCTGCGATGAGCGCACTCAGCATGTCGTCACCCGGGCGCCGCCGCTTCTCGGCAACCAGTTCGAGGAAGTACATGGTCTTGGCGATCCCCGCCTCCCGGGCGGCGGCTCCACCCGTGGACTCACCCTCCTCGCGTCGAAGCATCGTGTCGGACCAGTGGCGGATCTGCTGGCGATCGTCCTTCGGTACCCCGAGGATCGCCGATATCACCTCGACGGGGAAGGGGCCGGCGACCTCGCCGACGAGGTCGAAGGAAGACTCGCCCACGAGCGGCTCCAGGTACCCGACCACGATTTCCCGGACCAGGTCTTCCCAGCCGGCCATCGCCCTCGGGGTGAAGGCCCGGCTGACGAGCTTGCGGTACCGGGTGTGTTCCGGCGGATCCATCATGATGAGCGACGCCTGCACGACGGCCTCGGGGTCGCTGAGCTGTTCGTAGGTGAGTCCCCGGCTGGAGATGAAGGTGTCGTGGTCGCGGTGGGCGGCCACGACGTCGTCGTAACGGCTCAGGGCATAGAAGTCGTAGCGCTCGCTGTGGTAGCAGGGGGCCTCGTCGCGCAGGCGGGCGTACGTGTCATACGGATCGTCGAAGAAGTCCCGGCTGAAAGGATCGAACTCGACGGTCATGGGGTGTCCTCCCGGCGCTCGTGATCCTCGTCCGGCACGATCGGCCGGACCATCGACTCCTGGGTGAACGAGGCGACCAGGCGGCCGTCGGCATCGAACACGTTGCCGACGCCGAACGCCCTGGCGCCGGCGGCGACGGGGCTGCACTGGTCGACGAGGCACCAGTCGTCGAGCCGGAAGGCCCGGTGGAACACGATCTGGTGGGCGGTCACCGCCGTCGCCAGCCGGACCGTCGAGTCGGCCTGGCTGAGCCCCTCGTGGGGGCGCAGCGCCGTGCCGATCACCGTCAGGTCGGTGGCATGGGCGAGCAGGGCCTGATGGACGGCGGGATCGTCCGGAAGTTCACGGTCCACCCGGGTCCAGAAGCGGAACTCGGCCGGCCCGACGCCACGGTCCCCGAGGTCCACCCCGTCGACGACGCGGCATGGCCACGGCACCATCGACAGGTCGGTCGGCTCGGCGTCTCCCGGAAGCCCGACGTCCGGCGGCGGGTCCCCGTGCTCCGGGCCCTCCTCTGCGACATGCAGCGAGGCCTGGGCGACGAGGCAGACGCGGTCACCCTGGGCGCCCGTGATCCGCCGCGTGGCGAAGGACCGGCCGTCGTGCACCGCCTCGACCCTGTACTCGAGCGGTTCGTCGAGGCTCCCCTCGCGGGGGAACACGCACGACAGCGAACGCACGGCCTTCTCCGGTGCGGAGGCGTCCGCCAGCACCACGGCCTGGGCGAGCAGCTGGCCGCCGAAGATCCGTCGGTAGTCCAGCTGCAGGTGGGGTGCCGTCCAACGGCCATCACCCAGGTCCTCGAACTCGAGGCACGCAAGCAATCCGTCGAGGTCCACGAGGGTCATGTTGTCACCCGTCGGATCTGTCGAAAAGTCGGGACACGACGACGTCGGCGGCATCGGCCGCAGGCCCCTCCCATGCGACGGTCCCGTTGTCGAGCAGCACGACGTGGTCGCACAGGGCGAGGGCATGGCCCACGTGCTGCTCGACGATGAGCATCGCCGTCCCGCTGGCCCGGATCGCCTCGAGCGTCGCATAGATCTCGTCGGTGACGATCGGTGCCAGGCCGAGGGACAACTCGTCGGCGACGAGTACCGGTGGAGCCTCGACCAGGACCCGGGCCATCG
>CAJXIS010000105.1 GCA_913054115.1 uncultured Acidimicrobiaceae bacterium
GTGGCGCAGTGCTCACCAGCAGGGTCCTCGACCAACGGACCAGCACCTACTGCCCGACCTGCCAGGCCCACTGACTTTTTCACGCACCGACCGGCTGTTCCGCCAGCCGGCCGTCCGGCAGGTGCGTGAGGTGCCCCCTTCGGAGGAGGGCTGCCCTCTACGCTCGGCGCCGTGCACTCCCGCATCCTCCATCGACTCCTCGTGGCGTCTCTCGGCATCGGGCTTGCCGCTCTGTCTGCATCCACCGTGGCCGGGGCCGGCCCGCACGACGGGGACATCGCCGCACTGCGGTCCGGCATCGGGTCCGAGGAAGCCGAGATCGGGCTCCTCGAACAGCAGATCGGGCTCCTCGAGCAGGGGATCACCGATCTCCGGTCCCTCGTCGCCGAGGGCGACCAGGCCGTCGTCAACCTCGAGTTCGGCATCGCCGAGGCCGAAGCCAGGATCGCCACCGAGGACCAGGAACTCGAGATCCTCCCCGTGCGGATCGAACTGCTTGCCGACTTGGTCATCGAGCACTACCTGGCGCTGAATGAGCCGACGACGGTCCGACACGTCATGGCCATCGAGTCGTACGTCAAGAACGACGAGCGCATGAACGCCGTCCTCACCCAGTCCGCCGAGATCACCGGCGAGGCGCTCGACAACCTCCGGACCCAGATGCTGTACGAGGCAGTGATCGACGCAGCGAGCGACGACCTCGACCGGGTGTACGCCCACCTGCGACTCGACGGTGACCGGGCCCTGTCGCTCTACGACCTCGTGGCATCGTCCGAGGAGCGGCGCCGCCTCGCCGTGGACGACCGTGACGAGGGCATTGCCACCCTTCCCACGATGGAGGGCCGCATCGCCTCCTCCGAGGACGAGATCGCGAGCGCACGCACCGGAATCGCGGCGGTACAGGACCAGATCGCGGGGGTTCGCGGGTCAATCGCCACCACGTTGGCGGAGATCGCCCGCCTCGAGTCGCTCAACGTCGCCCACACGTGGACAGGCCTCCAGGGACGCGACGTCCACCGACCTGCGCTGGCGGTGAAGATCGACAACGCATCGGCGGCACGTCCCCAGACCGGAATCAACGAGGCTGACGTGGTCTACGAGGAGATCGTCGAGGCGGGGCTCACCCGCTTCATCGCTGTCTTCCAGACGACCAGCCCGGGGACGGTCGGCCCGGTCCGCTCGGGACGGACCTCCGACCCGATCCTCCTCGAGGGGTTCGACCGACCGCTGTTCGCCTAGTCCGGCGCCAACCGCGGAACCAATCAGGCGATCGACGCCTCCCCGCTCGTCAGTGTCGGCTACGACGACGCATCGTCCGCCTACTGGCGTTCCTCGTCCCGACGCGCACCGCACAACCTGTACGCCTCGACCGACAGCCTCTGGGCGATCCACGCCGATCGCACCGACATATCGCCGGCGCCGTTCACCTTCGGCTGGGATGGGCAGCCGCTCCCCGAGTCGGCCATCGCCGTAGAGGGTGTCTCGATCGACTTCGGCCGGGTGGTCACCGACTATGCATGGGACGGCTCGGGCTGGCAACGATCAACGAACGGAGCGGCACACCACGACGCCGCAGGTGTACGCGTGGCACCCACCAACGTCGTCGTCCAGTTCACGCCCTACGGCAGGAGCGCTGCGGACAACCGCTCGCCCGAGGCGCTGACGGTGGGCTCCGGAACTGCATGGGTGTTCACGGCCGGCCACCTGATCGTTGCCGAGTGGCACCGGTCCGACCCGGGCCGTCCCGCCACGATCATCCTCGACGGCGAGCCGGTGCTGCTCCGGCCGGGCCGCACCTGGGTGGCGCTTCCCGATGCCTCACAGCCCGGGAGCGTCGCCTGGCGCTGAGCCGGGGGGGCCGGCGCCCACCCGCCGGTCAACCAGCGAACAGTTCGGCGGGTGCTGTGCCGTCGGGGAGGACGGTGAGCCGTTCGACCCCGTCCTCGGTGACCAGCAATGTGTGCTCGAACTGGGCGGTGCGCCGGCCGTCGAGCGTCACCGCTGTCCAGTTGTCGTCCCAGAGTGCGCAGGCCGGATCACCGAGCGTGAGCATGGGTTCGACCGTGAAGGTCATCCCGGGGACCAGGACGGTGTCGTCGCGAGGGTCGAAGTAGTGCTTGACCTGGAGGCCACTGTGGAACTCGGTGCCGACCCCGTGGCCGATGAACTCGCGGACGACGCCGAGCCCGTGCTTGCGGGCGTGGCGCTCGATGGCCCGACCGATCGCATGTACGGGTTGCCCCGGGCGCACCACGTCGATCCCCAGGTCCATTGCGGTCCTCGTCTCGTTGACGAGCCATCGGGAGTGGTCGTCGACGTCGCCGACCAGGAAGGTCACCGAGGTGTCGCCGTGGACGCCATCGAGGAAGATCGTGACGTCGATGTTGATGATGTCGCCGTCGGCCAGCGGTCGGCTGTCCGGGATGCCATGGCAGATGACCTCGTTGACCGACGTGCACACCGACTTGGGATAGCCGCGGTAGTTGAGCGGACTCGGGTAGCCGCCTCTGGCGAGGGCGGCCTCATGGACGATTGCGTCGATCCGGTCGGTCGTGATACCCGGCTCGACCGCCCGTCCGGCCTCGACGAGGATCTCGGCGGCTGCAGCACCCGCTCGCCGCATGCGCCCGACTTCTTCCGAGGTCCGCACCGACGACGACCGTGAGGGTCCCGGGTCGCCGCTCGCCGCGTAGGGGGGCCGGCCGATGCCCGGCGGCACGGCACGGGTCGGGCTGAGCAGGCCCGGTCGGACCGGGGGTTCGGACACCGGTGCATCGGGTGTGTTCCGCCGTTTGCGCTTCGCCATTGGGCGAGGTTACCGGCGTGCCCCGGTACGCACCGATCGGACTCAGCGAAGAAAGCGGCTGACCGCGTCGACGACGCAGGCGGGTCGGTCGCTGCCCTCGATCTCGACCGTGGCCCGGATCACCGTCTGATAGCCGCCAGGCACCTCGTCGACCGAGACGAGATCCGCTGCGACGCGGACCCGGGAGCCCACGGGGACCGGCGCAGGGAACCGCACCTTGTCGGTCCCGTAGTTGATACCCATCGAGATGCCCTCGACCCGCACCACCTGGGGCAGGAGGAAGTTGGTGAGCGCCAGGGTCAGGTAGCCGTGGGCGATCGTCGAACCGAACGGGCCGGCAGCAGCCATCTCGGGATCGACGTGGATCCACTGGTGGTCACCCGTCGCATCGGCGAACAGGTCGATTCGGGCCTGGTCGATCTCGAGCCACTCGCTGTGCCCCAGATGGCTGCCGACGGCATCAGGGAGTTCGTCGGGGCTGGTGAACACGGTCGCCATGGGTGGTTCTCCTCGGGGTTGCGAGCCTCCGGGCCGGGAGCGCCCGACGACACTACGCTGCACGCCGACCTAACCCGATACCCCGACCAGCAGGTGGAGACCGACCCATGGCCGCAACCGGAGGCACCCGTGCCGTCGTGGCGGCGCTGGCCGCCAACCTCGGCATCGCCGTCGCCAAGTTCGCCGGCTTCCTGATCACCAGTTCGTCGGCGATGCTGGCGGAGAGCGTCCACTCCGCCGCCGATTCGGTCAACCAGGCGCTGCTGCTCCTGGGCGGCCGCCGCTCCCGCCGTCCCGCCACGCCGGAGCACCCGTTCGGATACGCCAGGGAGCGCTACTTCTGGTCGTTTGTCGTCGCCCTCGTCCTGTTCATCCTCGGGTCGGCGTTCGCCCTGTTCGAGGGCATCGACAAGCTCCGCCACCCTCACGAGATGAGCGGGCTGAGCTGGGCGATCGGCATCCTCGTTTTCGCCATCGCCCTCGAGAGCTGGTCGTTTCGGACTGCGGTCGTCGAGTCGAACCATCTTCGCGGCGACGCGACCTGGGGCCACTTCGTCCGCCACACCAAGCACCCCGAGCTGCCGGTCGTGCTCCTCGAGGACCTCGGTGCGCTGATCGGCCTCGTGGTCGCCCTGGTGGCGGTCACCATGGCCGAGGTCACGGGGGAGCCCCGCTGGGACGGAGCGGGAACCGTCGTCATCGGACTGCTCCTCGGGGTGATCGCCCTGGTCCTCGCCCGCGAGATGAAGAGCCTGCTGATCGGCGAGGCCGCCGACCCGGATGACCGGCGGGCGATCGTCGAGGCGATCGAGTCGGCGCCTGCAACGCGGCGCATCATCCACCTCCGCACCCAGCACCTCGGACCCGACGAGATCCTGGTCGCCGTCAAGGTCCTGTTCGACGGGTCGCTCGACATCGCCGGCGTGGCTGCTGCGATCGACGACATCGAGGCGCGTGTCCGGGCCGTGGTACCGGCGGCACGCCCCATGTACGTCGAGCCGGCTCTCGAGCAGCCGCCCGCCGGCTGAGTCCCGGTCAGGGCTGGTCGGGCAGGTTCGTCCAACCCTTGCCGCCCGCTCGGCCGTACCAGCCGCTTGCGGCCAGCGTGCCCCCATCGACCATGAGCGTGTTTCCCGTCATGAACGACGACAGGTCACTGGCGAGGAACAACATCACCTTGGCGAAGTCGAGCGGCTGCCCCCAGCGTCCGAGCGGGATCCAGGAACCGATCAGCTGCGGATCCCGGCCGCGCAGCATCTGGTCTCCGGGCGTCTGGAGCGTGTCGGCCATGTCGGGGGCGATGCAGTTGACGCGGATGCCGTCCTTCCCGACTTCGACCGCCAGGGACCTGGTGAACGCCGACACACCGGCGTTGAACGCCGAATAGGCGCTGTTGTGCGGCACGCCCCGGAATGCCTCGACCGTCGAGACGTTGATGATGATGCCACGCCCCTGCTCGCGCATGGCGGGTAGGAAGGTTCGGGTGCAGCGGAACACGTGGTGGAGCTGGATCTCGTACTGTGCGGCCCACTGTTCCTCGTCGGTGTCGACGAACAGCCCGTTGGGCCGATAGTCGCCCACGTTGTTCACGAGGATGTCCACGGCGCCACCCGCGATGTCGGTGGCGGTGGCGTGGAGTGCCTCGATGGTCGGGGCCTCCCGGATGTCACCCACGACGGCGACGGCCGTTCCTCCATCCGCTTGGATGTCGGCGACAGCACCCTCGGCCAGCTCGGCATCGATGTCGTTGACCACGACGGTGGCACCTGCCGCAGCGAAGAGACGGGACGTACCGCCCCCGATGCCGCCCCCACCCCCCGTCACCACGGCGGTGGACCCCGCCAACGAGACCATCGCTGCCACATCCGATGACTGCATGCTCAGAATCCCCCGATCGACCGACGCTAACCGTCCTGCCTACCAGTTGGACCGTGCCCGTATCCAGCCAGCGGCCTTGCGCTGTAGGCGAACCTTCACGCCTCAGGACACCGAGGCCCCCAGCAGGCCGCCGATCAGATAGGTGGCCCCGCAGGCACCGCTGGCCACCAGCGTCTGGCGCAGGATCATGCGCCACGCAGGTCGTTCCGTCAGGCGGGCCAGAACGCCGCCGACGAGCGCCGCCGCACCGACCCCGAGCCCGACCGAGGTCCAGACGGCAGCCGTTCCCTGCCATCCGAGCCAGGGCACCAGCGGAATGAAGGCGCCCAGTGCGAAGAACACGAAGCTGGCGACGGCCGCCTTGACGGGGTCGCCCAGCTGCTTCGGGTCGACGCCGAGCTCCTCCCTGGCGTGGACGTCGAGGGCCACCTCGGGGTCGGCCATGAACTCGGCAGCGACCCGAATCGCCTGTTCCGGGTCGAGGCCGCGCTCCCGGTAGATCGAGGCCAGCTCCTGGGTCTCCATCTCGGGGTTCTCGCGGATGGAGATGCGTTCGATCTCCAGCTCACGCTCGACCAGCTCAGCCTGGGCCTTGAGGGACAGGTACTCGCCCGATGCCATCGAGATCGCTCCGGCCAACAGGCCTGTGATGCCGGCCAGTCGGACGAGGGAGGGGTCGGCGCTCGCTCCGGCGAAGCCCAGGATCAATGCCACGTTCGAGACGAGTCCGTCGCTGACCCCGAACACCGCAGCCCGCGCGGACCCGCCCTGCACATCCCGGTGGCGGTGGACCATCGACGGCGACATGCGTCGGAACCTAGTGCGCCTCGCCGGGGCACGTGCGAAGGTCAGGAGGGGTCACCGGGAGGCAGGGGATCATCACAGGGATCCACGTCGAACTTCGGATCCGACCGCCAGGCCCCGTCCTCCCAGCCGACACCGACCGTGACCCCGTGATCCGCCGCGATCGCCTCGGCGACGACGCGGCCGGCCAACTCCGAACCCTCCCGACAGAGGTGGACACCATCGACCTTGCGAATGGGCCAGATCACGCCGTTGCGCTCGACCAGGCGGACGTGCTGGCCATCCTGGCTGAATGCTGGCGTGAGGTCCACGATGAGCACCCGCTCATCCCTCTTGCCGAGTTCGACGACCAGACGGTTGAGCCGTTCGGGCGACGCCTCGTCAGGTGGGGCCGGCAGCATCGTGAGCCAGTAGACGTCAGCACCGTCGATGGCGAGGACTGCGACGGCGACGTCCATGAGGAACGCGAACTGTTCCTCCCAGTCGGCATCGGTCGGCGTGGGTCGCCGGAGACCCCCGGCGACGACGCCCTCCTCGATGTCCCAGACACCCGCCTGGAGCACGACCACATCGGGTCGGACCTCCGCGACGAACTCGGCCCACGCCTCCCACCAGGGGAACACCGGCCAGCGGCTCAGTCCGAATCCGACCTGGGTGCGGTTGGCCACGTCGACGAGGCCCGTGCCCTCCAGTGCGGCCGTCAGCCCGGGCTCGATCTCGTAGGTGACGCTGTCTCCGAGCACCAGGACGCGCAGCGGATCGTCGGTCGTCGGGATCCGCCCCCGGTGTGGCGGCGCCGTCGTGGAAGTCGTGGTTGTGGCCGGAACCGTCGTCGTGGTTGTGGCCGGCAACGTCGTCGTGGTTGTCGTTGTCGGAGACGTCGTGGTGGATGTCGTCGTCGCGGCGGGAGCTGTCGTCGTCGTGGTGGATGTCGTCGTGGTGGATGTCGTCGTGGTGGATGTCGTCGTGGCAGACGATGTGGTGGAGGCAATCCGGCCACTTTGCCCATCGACGGGCAGCCCGCCTCCGCCGCAGGCGAACAAGGTGCAGAGGCCGAGCCAGATCATCAGCCTCCCCTGACTGCGACCAGAGCGACCAAGTCTCACCACCTCGTCGACTCCATGGTTGGCCGCCTCCTCACACCGTTCCGGGAGGTCCGCACCCTACGACCCGGATGTTGCTGCCCCGCTGGCGCGCCACGGCCGCACCTCGACACTAGGTTTTGCGGCCCGATGACCGATCCCCTGCTCACA
>CAJXIS010000106.1 GCA_913054115.1 uncultured Acidimicrobiaceae bacterium
CACGGTGTTCTGCGGCCTGGTGCTGGTCACCGGTTCGATCTGGGGGCGACCCGTCTGGAACACCTGGTGGGAGTGGGGCGACGTGCGCCTCATGACCACGCTCGTGCTGTTCCTCATGTTCACCGGCTACCTGGCGCTGCGCCGGGCCACGGTCGACCCGCGAGCCGCTGCCCTCCGGGGAGCCATAGTGGCGCTGGTGGCGGTACTCGACCTGCCGCTGGTGAACCGCTCGGTCGAGTGGTGGGAGAACCGCACCCTCCACCAGAAGTCCACGCTCGAGGAGCTCAAGATCCAGGACCTCACGCTGTTCACGCTGATGCTCGGGTTCCTCGTGTTCGGCCTGGTGCTGACCTGGCTGCTGCTGCACCGCTTCCGGGTCGGCTGGCTCGAACGCGAGGACGTCCAGCACGGCGTCGCCGCCGCCATCGCCGAGCGGCGGGCCGCCATCGACGAGGGCGACGTGGACGCCGCCGTGGGGGAGGGCACATGACGGGTCTGGCCGACGTGACGGGAGAATCATCCACATGACGCACCTCGGCTACCTGATTGCCGGCTGGGGCATCGCCCTCGGCACGCTCGGCCTGTTCGCCGTGGCCACCGTCCGCCGCGGACGCGACCTCGCCCGCCGGGTTCCGGCCGAGCGTTCCCGCTGGTTGACGGCCCCCGGCGAAGACGCCTGACCCCGTGGCCGACGAACTCGACCTCACGCCGGCACCCAGCCGGCCGGAACAACCCCGCCGGCGGGTCGTGCCGATCCTCGTCACGCTGCTGGTCGTGGCGGCGATCGTGGGCGTGCTCGTCAAGACCCTCGGCGACGCCACGCTCGTCTTCCACGAGGTCGATGCCGCCGTCGAGCTGCGGTCCGAAATCGGCGATGGCCGGTTCCGGGTCGTCGGCACTCCTCTGCCCGGCCTGGTCGAGACGGTGGTCGATGGCGAGTCGGCCGTGGTGTTCACCCTCTGCTCGGCCGGTGTCTATGCCGACGTCGCCCACGTTGGCGACCCGGCCGAACTGTTCCAGCCCGGCGTGCCGGTCGTGCTCCAGGGTGCATGGACGGCCGGCAGCGTGCCTGGCATCGCCGGCCTCGACGCACCGGCCGGCGACGGCTGGCACCTGCGCACCGACCACATGGTCGTCAAGCACGACAACGACTACCGGGTCGAAGAAGGGCGCCAGGCTGACATCGCCGCCTGCGGCGCCACCGGCTGACCGCTCCACGGTGACTCCGCCGCCATACTCCACCCCATGAACGCGACGCTGGGCTCGGGGTTCGTGGCCCTGGGCCTGACGGCCTCGCTGCTCGGCGTCCTCAACGCCGTGCGGGGTCTTGCCACCCGAAGCGCCGTCCACCTGGCACGGACCCGCTGGTACGTCGCCGCCGTGGGGGTCGCCGCCGTCGGCCAGTTCGCCGTCATGGAGCGGGCGCTCATCACCCGTGACTTCACGGTGGCGTTCGTGGCCCAGAACGGCAGCCACCGCACGCCGCCGCTGTTCAACGTTGCGACACTCTGGTCGGCGCTGGAGGGCTCGATCCTGCTGTGGGTGCTGATCCTCGTCGGCTACCTCGTGCTGGTCGCCTGGCGGTTCCGGGACCGGCTCACCGACCCGATGGTCGGCTGGGTACTGCTGGTCATGCTGGCCGTCTGCGCCTTCTTCTTCCTGCTGCTGGCCGGTCCGGCCCACCCGTTCGGCCGGTTCGACCCGTGGCCGGGGTTCGACGGCCCCGGCCCCAACCCGCTGCTCCAGAACCACGTGCTCATGGCGTTCCACCCGCCGGTGCTGTACCTCGGGTACGTCGGGTTCACGGTGCCGTTCGCCTTCGCCATCGCATCGCTCGCCACCGGCCGCCTGGGCGAGGGCTGGCTGCTCGAGACCCGCCGCTGGACGCTGCTGGCCTGGGGCTGCCTCACCATCGGGATCCTGCTGGGCGCCTGGTGGTCGTACGAGGTGCTGGGCTGGGGCGGCTACTGGGCGTGGGACCCGGTCGAGAACGCCTCGTTCCTGCCGTGGCTGACCGGCACCGCCTACCTCCACTCGGTGATGGTCCAGGAGCGGCGGGGGATGCTGCGGGTCTGGAACCTGTCGCTGCTGTGCGCCACGTTCGCCCTCACGATCCTCGGCACGTTCATCACCCGCTCGGGGGTGCTCGAGTCGGTGCACTCGTTCACCGAGTCGGCGATCGGGCCGATGCTGCTCGGATTGTTCGCCGTGATCGTTGCGACCGCCGTGGGCCTGATCGCCTGGCGGGGCGACGAGCTGCGGGCCGAGGGGTCGATCGACTCGCCGGTGTCGCGCACCGGGGCGTTTCTTGCCAACAACCTGCTGTTCGGGGCGTTCGCCTTCGTGGTGCTGCTCGGCACGATGTTCCCGCTGCTGGTCGAGGCCGCCAACGGCGACCGCATCTCGGTCGGCAACCCCTACTTCGAGCGCATGACCATGCCGATCGGGTTCCTGCTGCTGTTCATGATGGCGGTGGCGCCGGCCCTGCCGTGGGGGCGTGCTGGCACCGAGGTGCTGGCGAAGCGGCTGCAATGGCCGGCATCGGCAGGTGTGGCCACCATGGTGGTCGCCGTGGCGCTCGGTGCCCGGGGGTGGGTGACGGTGCTGGCCGTCGGCCTGGCCGGGTTCGCCTGTGGCGGGGCGGTGCGCCAGCTGGCGTTGGCGGTGCGCTCCCGGGGACTGCGCGGCTTCGTCGGACGGTCGAGCGGCGGCATGGTCGTGCACGTCGGCGTGGCGATCGTGGCCGTGGCGTTCGCCGTCTCGTCTTCCTACGTGCGCCAGGCCGAGGTGCGCTTCACCGAGCCTGGCGACCGGGCCGTGGTCTCCGGCCACGAGCTGGTCTTCGACGGCCTCGAGCGGGTCGAACTTGCCGAGAAGGACGAGATCCGGGTGCGGGTCCTGGTCGACGGCGAGATGTTCACGCCTGCGATCACGTTCTTCCCGTTCGCCGGGCAGACCATCGGCACGCCGACCACGCGCTCGACCTGGTGGGACGACCTGCAGCTCTCGGTGCTGGCCGTGCCCGAGCAGGCCGGCGACGACACGATCGTGCGGGTGACCGTGCAGCCGCTGGTCTGGTGGATCTGGTACGGGGGCGGCGTCATGGCCTTCGGCACACTGCTGGCCGCCGTGCCCGACCGGCGCCGACGCGAAGACGAAGAGTCTCAGGAGGCGTTGGCCCCTGACGAGGTTTCCGCGTGAGCCCGGTGCGCAGTGCGGCGATCGTCGTGGGCCTCGTGGTGGCGGTCCTGGTCGGGGTGATGGCCACCAGCGACTCCGGCCCGAACAGGATTTCCACGCACATGGTCGGTCAGCCGGCCCCACCGCTGGTCGGCACCACCATCGACGGCGAGCAGTGGGACCTCGATGCCCAGCGGGGCCGCTGGGTGCTCGTCAACTTCTTCTCGACGACCTGCGTGCCCTGCATCGTCGAGCACCCAGAGCTGGTCGCATTCGCCGAGGCCCACGCCGATGCCGACGACGCCCGGGTGGTGAGCGTGGCCTTCGACGACTCGGCGGCGGCCATCGAGAAGTTCTTCCGGGAGCGGGGCGGCGGCTGGCCGGTGCTGGCGACGCGCACCGGGTACATCGCCGTCGACTGGGGGGTCGTCGCCGTGCCCGAGTCGTACCTGGTCTCCCCGTCGGGGCACGTGGCCGCCAAGGTGGTCGGCGGCATCGAGCTGGCGGAGCTCGAGGCGCTGCTCGACGAGGCCAGGGGCGGCGCATGAATGGTGTCCCTCGGTCCCGCCGGGCGGTCTGGGCGCTGCTGCTGGTCGTCGCCGTCGGCACGCTGGTCGTGGCCGAGGTGGCCGAGCGCCCGCTGCTCACCAACGCCGACCGGGCGCACCACCTGGCGCAGGAGTTCGCCTGCCCGGTGTGCGCCGGCCAGTCGGTGGCCGAGTCCGACGTGCCGATCGCCCGCACCATCCGGGTCTCGATCGCCTCGATGGTCGACGGCGGCGCCACCGACGACGACATCCGCACGATGCTCGTTGCCCGCTTCGGCGAGGACATCGACTACACGCCCAGTGGCAGCGGCCTGACGGGCCTCGTCTGGGTGCTGCCGGTGCTCGTCGCCGCCGCTGCGCTGGCGGGTGTGGTGCTCGCCATGCGTCGCTGGCAGGGGAACCGTGGGGGGGAGGGCGGTTCGGCTCCGGTCCGCCCCCTCGTGCTGGCCGGCGTGGGCATCGTGGCGCTGCTGGCCGGCGTGCTGGTGGCGCAGCTTTCGGGGAGCCGGGGGATGGGAGACACGCTGTCGGGCGACATTCGCCTGTCGACCCGCACGCTGCTCATCGAGGCGGGCGTTGCGCCCACTGACGAGGCCATCGCCCTGTACACACAGGTGCTCGAGCTCCAGCCATCCAGCGCCGAGGCGTTGGCCTACCGGGGCTGGGCGCATCGCCGCAACGGCGATGCCGTGGCCGCCAGGGCCGACCTCGAGGCGGCCGTCGAGTCCGATCCGACGTACCCCGACGCCCGGGTGTTCCGGGCCTCGCAGCGGCTCGTCGACGGCGACGCCAACGGCGCCTCCCAGGACCTCGTGGCGCTCGACCAGCTCGCCGCCCCACCGATCGTCGGCGACCTGCTGGCCGCCACCCGGCTGCGCGAGCGGGTGGCGGCGGCGCTGATCGACGGCGGCGGTCTCCTCGCCGCACTCGACCTGCTCGACTCGGGCCTCGCCGCCGACCCGGCGGCTGCCGGGCTGCTGGCCGAGCGGGGCTGGCTGCTGGCCCGCACCGGCGAACCGGAGCTGGTCGAGATCGGCGTGACGACGCTCGACGAGGCGGTGGCTGCCGACCCGCTGCACCCCCACGCCCTGGCCTACCGGGCGGTCGTGCGCTCGGTGCTCCTCGGCGATTCCGCAGGCGCCACCGCCGACGCCACCGAGTTTGCCTCCCTCCCCGACCAGCCGCCCGAGCTGACGGCCCTCCTCGAATCCGAGGGCCTGCTCGAGTAGTTGCCCTGTCCGTCGAGACCGACGACAATGGCAGCCGTGGGAAAGGCACCGACGTGTGGCCGGGGTCCTGTTCTGCTGGTTGATGGTCGGCTGCGGCAGTGGGGGGAATCCGGGTTCTGTGACTCCGACGGCCGCGTCGAGCACCCTGCCCCGTTTCGAAGTGGTCTCAGAGCAACAGGCACAGGCCATGTTCGACGAGGTCGAAGCGCTCTCCGACTGCTCAGAGATCCGTGATCGCCTCGACCGCCTTCGTGTGTCGCGTCCGGCTTTTCGTTCGCCGGAGGGCTTCTCGTCATGGCCGGAGTGGACGGTCCAACTCCTCGAAAAGCGGAACCTCGAGACCTTGTGTGTCTTCGTCGGGAAGCCGGACTCCTGCATCAGCCTCCACGCGTTGGTTGCGGAGGTGCCGGTTGGCCTTTTCAGGTCGGGGAGTTTCGAGGATCCTGAGGCGAATCACCCTGAGCAGTATCGCGAGTTGCAAAGGATCGTGTCCGTGATGGCCAAGGTCACCAATTCACGGGTCGGGTCGGTCGCCGACGAGTTCCTCCGCGACCTCGATCAGGCTCCGCAGCGGGCGCACGACGGTGGGACCATCGTCACCGTCTCGAGCATTGCACTGAACGAGGTGCTCTGGGATGCGTGTGAGTTGCGGTCTGGCCTGCCCGGCATCATCTTCAACGCCTGGTAATCAGCGATTTCCGCCCGGTCTCGGGAGGTAGCGGCCTTGGGTGACCTGGCCGTTGTCGACGGTGTACCCCTGACCGGGTCCTTGGTGAAGCAGCGATCGGGTCGCCTGTCCTGCCACTGGTACGGTCGCGAAACCGGAGGGACAGACCGTGCGGACAACAGGCAGGATCGCAGCGACGGTTGGAGTCCTGATTGCAACCGTGGCCGTCACGTTTCTCGTGACGACGGCTCCGGCGCACGCCTACACGATCGGATAAGTGTCGATTCGCCCGCTCTGCGCCCACGATTCAGTACCAGTTCTTCGTCATCGGTCCGCAGTGAAGGACAGCCCACATCGAGGCCGCCAATCGGTGGTCGGCCCAGGTCGGCCCCGATTTCGTCGAAGGTCAGCGTCCGTTGAGCATCAACATCCTGGTCTTCGACGGGTATCTCGACCAGTCGCAGGCACCACCCGGTTGCACCATCGTGGGGAGGATGTACGGAGACTGCGACGCGGACTCCGACTTCATCTGGTGGCATCAACTCCTTGTCACCGGTTACGACATCCGGTTCATCCCCATGGAGTTCGAGCAGCGTGTCGCGATCGCCGTCCACGAACTGGGGCACGCGCTGGGATTGGGCCATTCAGGAACGGGGTGTGCCATTCCGGGCCAGTACCGGGTCATGGATTCCAATGCGACGCGGGCGATCGTCGAGTGCGGAATCACCAACCCGCCGTGGAGCGATGACATTGCCGGAGTCGATGCGATCTACGACAACCAGGCAGGAAACGGGAGCGATGCGTGTGCCAGGGGTTGCACGCATCAGCGTCCTCGGCCTGGCCGCCTCACTCCTGGCGGGCGCCTGTGGGTTGTTCGTGCCGGACGACGGTCGCAGCAACGCATGCCAGGTGGCCGACGAACTCGTCGAGGGACTCCACGCCGGCTACCGCCGTGGTGAGAGCTATCACTACTAACGCCATCCCGGCCTCGGCCTATGTCGAAGCGGGTGACGACGCGTCAGAGGATCTCGCCGGCTACGACAACCCCGCGACCCGGTTCGAGGACTACCTCGTGGTCCTCGAACTCCTGGCCACGGTTGGGGAACCAGAGGTGGCGGCTGTCGCCGACGAGTTCCGCCGGGAACTCGATGACGCCAGAACCGCCGGTCGCGACAGCGAGGCGTCCAGCCACGCCCTGACCGAGACCCTGGCGGACGTGTGCGGAGTCGAATTGGGCCCGAACACCTTCTTGTACCGGTCCTGATCTTGTACCAGTCCTGAACGCGATCGGGGCCGTGTCGGCGCCGACGGCCACCTAGGTGCCGACGCCCGGTCTCGGGAGGTAGCGGCCCCGGGTGACATGGCCGTCGGCGATGGTGAGTTCCCATGCCGAGGCCATGGCACAGCCCCGGGGGCCGTGCACCCGCATGCCGTCGAACATCAGGTCGCGCAGCACCTCGGGGATCACGTCGGCGTGGCTGCACAGGACGGAGAACCCGGCTTCATCCGCCCGGGCCAGCTCCCGGACCAGTTCGGTCGCCGAAGCCGGGTCGCCCTC
>CAJXIS010000107.1 GCA_913054115.1 uncultured Acidimicrobiaceae bacterium
CGCCGAGGTGGTCGGCCATGCCGCCGGATGCCATCGCGTCGAGCGTCGTCCCTATCACGGCAGCACCGTCGGGATCCGGCTCGGACACCTGACGACGCAGAAGCGCTTCGAGGCTCATCGCCTGCGGAAACTTGGGAGCGCCGCCGAAGCCGCCCCAGACGGGGTCGTGCTGGCTGCGGAGCACGCCTGCGGCCCGTTCGAGGGTGTCGGTGGGCGGAAGGTGCTCGTCGGGTTCGAGGGAGGCGTGGACGGCCATGCGGTCCAGCATCCGGGTCCCCATCTCGGTGAGGTCGTCCGGCCGTTCGGCCCAGGCCTCGTGCACGGCGGTGAGGACCTGTCGGAACGAGGGCATGCCGCCGTGGGCGACGTTCGGCCAGTAGGTGCCGGCATGGAAGGGGCGGCCCTCGGGGTCGAGGAACACGGTCATCGGCCAACCCCCGCGGCCGGTCATGGCGGTGACGGCGTCCATGTAGATGGCATCGACGTCGGGCCGTTCCTCACGATCGACCTTGACGTTCACGAACCAGCGGTTCATGAGGTCAGCCGTCGCCGCGTCCTCGAAGGACTCGTGCGCCATGACATGGCACCAGTGGCAGGCGGAGTAGCCCACGGAGAGCAGCACCGGTCGTGAGCCACTGCGGGCCTCGGCGAACGCCTCCTCACCCCAGGGGTACCAGTCGACCGGGTTGTCGGCATGTTGGCGGAGATAGGGGCTGGACTCGCCGGCAAGCCGATTCACGTCGGCGACCCTACCCACAGCCCGTCGGCGGCGGCCGATCGATGGGGATGGTGGGCGGTCGGCTCCCTTCCCGGTGGCAGACTGCCCCGATGCAACGCTGGATCCTCGGTGCCCGCCCGCGCACCCTTCCGGCAGCGGTGGTGCCCGTACTGGTCGGCACCTCGTCGGCAGTCGGCGCCGGTGACGGCATCATCTGGGGGCGGGCATTGGCAGCGTTGGTCGTGTCGCTGGCCCTGCAGGTCGGAGTGAACTTCGCCAACGACCTGTCCGACGGGGTCCGGGGAACGGACGGCCTGGATCGGATCGGGCCCCGGCGCCTCGTCGGATCCGGCCTTGCCAGTGCCACAGAGGTGCGTCGGGCGGCGCTTGTCGCATTCGGCGTGGCGGGGGTCGTGGGGCTCTTCCTGTCGTTGGTGGTGTCGCCATGGCTGCTTCTTGTCGGAGCCGTGTCCATTGCCGCGGGGTGGCTGTACACGGGTGGACCGAGGCCATACGGATATCTGGGCCTGGGCGAGGTGTTCGTGTTCGTGTTCTTCGGACTCGTGGCGACCGTCGGCAGCGCCTACGTGCAGGTCGGGCGGATCACCGGCCTGGCCCTCCTTGCCGGGTGCGCCGTCGGACTGCTGGCCTGCGCCCTTCTCGCAGTCAACAACCTCCGGGACATCGCCGGGGACGCCATGGCCGGCAAGCGCACGCTGGCGGTCCGCATCGGCGACCGTGCGGCCCGTTGGCTCTACGTCGCGTTCCTCGATGGTGCCCTGATCCTGGGCTCGTTGTGCGCCCTGTCCCGGCCGTGGGCCCTGCTGGTGCTCGGTGGCGCCCTCGTCGCCGGCCCGGCCGTTCGAGCCGTCCTCGGTGGTGCCGAGGGTCAGCGTCTCATCGGCGTGCTGGCGGCCACGGGTCGGACCCAGTTGGTGGCGGGAGGCCTGCTGTCCCTGGGCCTGGTGCTCTCTGCCTGATGCTCCCGGTCTGATCAGGGGCGGCCGGCGTGCTCAGGCGCTGCGGGTCGCGGTGAGGAGTTGTGCGATGCCGCCCGAGAGACGGGTCTTGGCGACGTCGGTGAATCCGGCATCGCTGATCTGGCGGAGCAGCTCGTCCTCGTCGGGCAGGTACACGACCGACCTGGGGAGGTACCGGTAGGCGGCGCGGTCGGAGAGCAGGCCGCCGACGAATGGCACCACGCGCCCGAAGTACACCGCGTGTCCGGCGCGCAGCACCGGATTGCGTGGTCGGTCGACCTCGAGGAGGGCGATCCGGCCACCCGGGCGCAGGACCCTGGCCAGCTCGGCGAAGAAGGGTGGCAGCGCTGTCAGGTTGCGGAGGGCGAAGCCGCAGGTGACGCCATCGACCGTTTCGGCGGGCGTGGGGAGCCGCAGGGCGTCGGCGTGCACCAGGGGAGCGCTGGTGCGGGCGGCGGCCAGCATCCCCCAGGAGAGGTCCATGCCGATCGGGCGGAGGTCGGCGCCGTCGAGGTCTCTGCAGAGGTCACCGGTGCCGCAGGCGAGGTCGAGCACCGTCGAGCCGGCGGGCAGGGCGAGGGCGCTGACGGTGCGGCGGCGCCAGCGGACGTCCAACCGGAAGGTCAGCAGGCGGTTGAGGAGGTCGTACCTGGGGGCGATGGCGTCGAACATCGAACGCACCGCGGCGGCTTTGTCTCCGGGGGGAAGCGGGTCTCCGGGGAGAAGCGGGTCTCTGGGGAGAAGCGGGTCTTCGGGAGGAAGCGGGCCTCCAGGAAGAAGCGGGTCGCTCTGGGGGAACTCGTCGGCCACGGGCTCAGTCGAACCAGATCCGCTGGTGTTCCCGACTCATCGGATGGATCAGGAGCGCCAGGAGCACGGCGGGGAACAGGATCGCCAGGAAGATACGGCCTCCGATGCCGTAGATCCAGATGCGGGCGAGGATGGCAAGGCCCGAGACCAGGACTGCCATCCGCCATCCGGCCTTCTTGTCGTTGGCGATGAGGTAGCCGGACGGGAACATGAGCAGGCCGAGCAGCAGCAGGACCGGAGAGCCCCGAACCAGGCTGAAGACGCCCTCGAGGTAGAGCAGCATCGTGCCGGTCACGAGCGTCTGCGGTTGGTGCCGGTTGATCCAGCGGCGCTGTGGTTCCATCGGATCAGTCTGTCAGGGTCGTCGTTGCTTGCCGCCGACCCGGTGCCTCGACCGGAACGTCCATGCGGTCGGCCCGGAGTTGGCCACAGGCGGCGTCGATCTCGGTACCCCGGGTGCGTCGGACCGTCACGTTGGCGCCGTGGGAGCGCAACTCGTCGGCAAAGGCGGCAACCCGCTGTTGTGAGGATCCACGGGTCGGCCAGCCGGGCGTCGGGTTGAGTGGGATGAGATTGATGTGGGCACCGAGGGGGCGTGCGTAATCGGCGAAGCGCCTGGCGTCCTCCGGCCGGTCGTTGGTGTCGTGGATGAGCGCCCATTCGAAGGAGAGGCGACGGCCCGTGGAGCGGATGTGGTGGCTGCAGGCTTCGGCCAGCTCGCTCAACGGCCACCGGCGGTTGATCGGCACCAGCTCGTCACGCAGCTCGTCATCGGCGGCATGGAGTGAGACCGCCAGGTTGACCGGCAGCTGCTCGTCTGCCATGCGGCGGATGCCAGGTACGAGGCCGACCGTGGAGATGGTGAGGTGACGTGCCGAGAGCCCGAGGTCACCGTGGATGCGCTCGACAGCTCCCCAGGTGCGGTCGTAGTTGGCGAGTGGCTCGCCCATGCCCATGAACACGACGTTGGAGACGCGGCGCTCGCCGGCCTCGCGTTGGGCCCGGACGACCTGTTCGACGATCTCCCCCGTGGTGAGGTGGCGGTCGAAGCCCATCTGGCCGGTGGCGCAGAAGCCGCAACCCATGGCACAGCCTGACTGGGTGCTGACGCAGACCGTCGACCGCTCGGCGTAGTGCATGAGCACCGTCTCGACCAGTGCGCCGTCGGTGAGGCGCCACAGCCACTTGACGGTCTCGCCCTCGTCGCCGACCGAACGGGCCTCCTCGGTGAGCCCGGGAGGCAGGTCGTGCACGAGCCGGTCGCGCAGGGCGGACGGGAGCGTCGTGATCTCCTCCGGATCGGCGAGGTCCTGGTAGAGGCCCTGCCAGAGCTGGTCGATCCGATAGTCGGGTTCGCCTTCGAGCAGCGATCCGAGGGCGGTCCGGTCGTGGTCGTAGCGGGTGACCGGAAGTCCCGATGGTGTGCGGCTGTTCATCGGACGGTGCTCAGCGGACGATTCGCTGGAAGGCACGGCTGATGGTGGTGCGCCGGAACCCGAGGTCTTCGTAGAGCCGGTTGGCGTGTCGGTTGTCGGATTCGACGTAGAGCATCGAGTGGCGCAGGCCTTGTGCACTGAGCCATGAGAGGCCGTCGAGGGTCAGTTCCCGACCCAGGCCGCGACCGTGGAAGTCGGGGTCCACGGCGATTGCGTAGATCTCGCCGACGGGTGGGCTCTCGTCGGCGTGGACCTTGGTCCAGCAGAAGCCGGCCAGTCGGCCCTCGAGTTCGAGCAGCCGGAAGCCGTCGGGGTCGAACCACGGTTCGGCGCACTTCTCGGCGAGTTCCTCGGGCGTGAGGTTTCCCTGTTCGGGGTGCCAGTCGAACGCCCGGTTGTTGACTTCGAGGAATCCGTCGATGTCGGCATCGGTGAAGGGGCGCGTGACGAGGTCGGTGTCCGGGGCTGGGAGTGGCCGCTCGAGTCGCCAGAGGTCCCGGTAGTGGACGAAGCCGGCGGCCAACGGGACCCGGTCGCTGGCGGGGGTGGCGTTTTCGATCCAGAGTTCGAGACGGCCGCCTTCGTCGAGCATCAGCGTCTGGGTGGCAGCCTCGAGGAGGCGCTGTCGGCGGACGTCGTCGTCCCCTGCCACCTGGAGCTCCACGAGCCAACCGTTGCGGCTGTTCGTGAGGACGACGGTGTCGGTACCGTCGGTCACCTCGAGGCGATCAGGTTCGGTTGCCATCGGCGGCGAGGCTACCGCGGGTGACCGGACGAGCCGCATGGTCCCGGTTGGCGGTACGTTCGATGGCATGGGACGACCGAGGACACCGGCTGGCCGCGCCCGGGAGGCGAACCGGCGCCTGACCGACGAGTATCCGGACGCCGAGTGCGAACTCACGCACCGCAACCCCTTCGAGTTGCTGGCGGCGACGATCCTGTCGGCCCAGTGCACGGACAAGCGGGTCAACATGGTCACGCCCGTGCTCTTCGAGCGGTACCCGACGCCGTGGGACCTGGCCGAGGCGTCCCCGGCCGACGTGGAGGGGATCGTCCACTCGACCGGCTTCTACGCCAACAAGACCCGGAGCCTGCTCGGCATGGCCCAACGACTCGTCGAGGCCTTCGAGGGCGAGGTCCCCGGCGACATGGCCGACCTGACGTCGTTGCCGGGGGTCGGGCGCAAGACGGCCAACGTGGTCCGCAGCGTGGCACTGGACCTTCCCGGCCTTCCGGTCGATACGCATGTCGGGCGCCTGTCGCGTCGCCTCGGCCTGACCGAGGCGACCGATCCGGTGAAGGTCGAGTACGAGCTCAATCCGATGGTGGCGGCGCACGACCGGGGTGACTTCAGCATGCGCCTGATCCTGCACGGTCGGCGGGTGTGCCCCAGTCGGAAGCCCCGCTGCGGAGAGTGTGTGCTCAACGACTTCTGCCCTGCCTCCGAGGTCTGAGCGGCAACGTCGAGGCCAGGCGGCCGCTGATCGGCCCTGCCGCATGGTGGGACCGTTCCGAAAGAAATCTCCACTAAGCGGAAACTTTCTTCACTTTGGCTTTCCCGGAGCACCGAAGTGGGCTATCTTGGCGCTTGCTAGGTTCCCGCCACCTGGCCCGCGAGGATTGGGTTCCCGCCACCCACCTCGCCGCTCGGCGCCCCTCTCGAGGGGCGTCGAGCACTTTTTGGCCACGGGTCGCTCTCGCTGCTTCCGGGGAGCCTCGCTACTTCCGGGGAAGCGGATCTTCAGCGCAGGCGTCGTCGGGTGCGGCCGAGTTCCCGACGGGCGCCCCGCAGGTGGCGATCGACCTCGAGCAGGCCGGCGACATCGCCGGAACGATCGTCGACGCCGCAGGCAGCGACCAGCTCGCCGATCCGCTCGAGGAGGGTGTCGAGTTGACCGGCCACCGACGACAGTTCGGCATCGGAGGGCACGGAGTGCTCAGGGTCCACGGCTGGAGTCTTGTCCACGACCCGAGTCTGGTCCACAACGGGCGTGCGGGCCACCCGACCGGGGACGCCCGGGCCACGCAAACCCCAACGAGCGACGGGGGCGTGACCGCTAGCGTGGCGGGGTGCTCCGGCGACTCGACCTACGCGGCTACGAGGGGGACCTCGACGAGGTGCTCCCGCGCCGCTCTTCAGGCCCGGGCAGACCCGATGCGGGTGATCCCGACGAGGACGGACCCCTCGAGGTCGTCCGTGCGATCATCGCCGACGTTCGCCGCCGCGGTGACGAGGCGATCCTCGAACTCGGTGAGCGCTTCGACGGCGCCCGCCCCCGCTCCCTCGTCATCGGATCCGACCAGATGCGGGATGCCCTGGCGGCGATCGACGAACCGGTCCGGGCCGCACTCGAGGTGGCCGCCGAGTCCATTCGCTTCCACCACGAGGGCCAGGTCCGACCCGATCACGAGTGGCAACGTGACGGTCTGAGCGTCCGATCGGTGACCGTGCCCGTCGAGCGAGCGGGCTGTTACGTCCCCGGCGGCCGGGCCTCGTATCCATCGACCGTGCTGATGACTGCGATCCCGGCGCGTGTGGCCGGCGTCGACGAGGTCGTCGTCTGCGTGCCTCCAGGTCCCGACGGCCGTGTCGCCGACGTGACGCTGGCGGCGGCCGCCGTCGCAGGGGTCGATGTCGTCCACCCGGTGGGTGGCGCCCAGGCGATCGCTGCGCTCGCCTTCGGCACGCGGAGCATCCGTCCCGTCGACGTGGTGGTCGGACCCGGCAACGTCTACGTCGCCCTGGCAAAGCGCGAGGTGGCCGGTCGTGTGGGCGTCCCCTCGGCCTTCGCCGGCCCCTCCGAGGTCGTCGTCGTCGCCGATGCGTCGGCGCCGGCGGATTTCGCGGCCATCGACATGGTTGTGCAGGCCGAGCACGGCCCCGACGGGTTGGCCTGGCTGGTCACCTGGGACGAGTCGGTGGCCGACGCCGTCGAGGCCGGGATCGCGAAGATCACCGCGACCTCTCCCCGCCGGGAGGACATCGAGGCCACCTTGGCTGCAGCCGGGTACGTGGTCCTCGTCGACGGCGTCGTCCAGGCGATCGAGGTCGCCAACCGGATCGCGCCGGAGCACCTCCAGCTCATGGTCGAGGACGCCCAGGAGGTGGCGGCCCGGGTCCGGCACGCAGGGGCCGTCTTCTGCGGGCCCTGGTCGCCGGCGTCGCTGGGTGACTACGTCGCGGGGCCCAGCCACGTGCTGCCGACGGCGGGGA
>CAJXIS010000108.1 GCA_913054115.1 uncultured Acidimicrobiaceae bacterium
CCTCCCACGACCTGGTGGTCGACGACGCCGGGCTGGCGGAGCTGCGCACGCCCAGAGACGACCTGGTCGGCGAGCGGGCCGACGGCGACGACCGCTTCGTGCTCGACCACGGCCCCTTCGAGCACTACGAGCGCACCCTCGCCGTAGCGCCGGCCCCCGACAGCCGACACCTCGTCACCGAGACGTTCGACTACCGGTTGGCCCTGCCGGTCTGGTCCGTGCTGTTCGCCATCCCGATGCGACACGGGCTGCGCGAACGGCGAACCCCGTGGTGGGCACCCCCCGACAGGCTCGACGCCCGAGCCGCCCGCGTCATGGCGCTGCTGGCATGCATCCAGATCGTCGACGGCTACCTCGGCACGGTCATCAGCCAGACCATCACCTTCGCCGCCGACGAGTTCGACCGGAGCGACACCGCCCAGGGCGTGACGCTGGCCGTCATCCGGTTGGGAGTGCTGGTCGCCCTCGGCGTGATGGTGCTGGCCGACCGGAAGGGCCGTCGGCGCCTGCTGCTGGCCACCGCCACGGCGGCGGTGCTCTGCACGGCGCTGGGCGCCCTCGCCCCCGGTCTCTGGTTCCTTGGCGGGTCGCAGCTGTTCGCCCGTGGACTCACGACCGGCATGGGCATCCTCATCGGCGTCTACGCAGCCGAGGAACTCCCCCGAGGCGCCCGCGCCTACGGGCTGAGCGTGCTGGCGCTGGCCGCCGCACTCGGTGCCGGCATGGCCGTCTGGGTGCTGCCGGTCGCCGACCTGCACGAGGCCGGCTGGCGGCTCGTCTACGTGATGCCGCTGCTGTCGCTGTTCGGCCTGGCCGCCGTCGGCCGGCGCCTGCCCGAGTCGCGCCGCTTCACGGCGAACCCGGTCGATGCGGCTCCCGCCGCCGGCGAGGCAGCCGATCGGAGGGGCATCGAGGGTCGGCGGCTCCTGCTGCTGGCCGCCGTGGCGTTCCTGTTCCTAGTCTTCGCCGCCCCGGCCAGCCAGTTCCAGAACGACTTCCTCAAGGACCACCGGGGATTCACCGCCTCGGGCATCACGCTCTACACGGTCCTCACCACGACCCCGGCCGGCATCGGCATCTTCATGGCCGGACGGCTGGCCGACACCCGTGGCCGACGGGGCGTGGCCTCGATCGGCATGCTCGGCGGCACGGCGTTCCTGGTCGCCAGCTACTACGCCACCGGGGGCCTGATGTGGGGCGCCCACCTGGTCGGCGTCGTGGTCGGCTCGCTGACCGTGGCCCTGGGCGTCTACGGCCCCGAGTTGTTCTCGACCCGCCACCGGGCACGGGCCAACGGCCTCATCGTCACCCTGGGCGTGACGGGCAGCGCCTTCGGCCTGCTGCTGGTCGGGTTCCTGAGCGACCACTTCGACAACTACGGCCACGCCTTCGCCATCGCCGCGATCGGCCCGCTGCTGGCCGCCGGGCTGGTGCTCTGGCGCTTCCCCGAAACGGCAAGGGTCGAGCTCGAGGACCTCAACCCCGGCGACGCCCGGATCGACTGAGGCGTCGGAACCCCACCTACAGCCGCGCCAGCCAGGCCTCGACGGCGTCTGCGATGGCCTCGTCGGCGCCCTTCAGGTCATGGCGCTTCCCGGGGAGCCACACCGTCGTGACCGGGCCGGCGATCGACGGCAGGTGCTCGGCGAACTCGGCGGGTGAGCCGAACGGATCGCGGTCGCCCGACACGAACAGGCACGGCACGTCGATCGCCGAAAAGTGGTCGACCCGCAACCTCTCCGGCTTGTCCGGCGGGTGCAGCGGGTAGCAGATGAGCACCAGGCCGGCGGCCGGCATCCCCTCGGCGACCGCCATCGAGCACATGCGTCCGCCCATCGACCGGCCCCCGAGCACCAGCCCTGCAGGATCGACGCCGGCCCCCTCGGCGAAGGCCGGCACGTCCTCGACCAGCGCTGCCAGCAACTTGGGCGCACGGTCCGGGAACCTGCGGCCCTCCCGCCGGTAGGCGAAGTCGTAGCGGCCGACCGGCAGCGGGGCCAGGCGCTCCTCGAGCAGCACGAGGCTGGAGTGGCTCGAGTCCGAGCCGGCGCCGTGCGTCAGGAACAGGCCGGAGACGGGCATGCGGCGAGGGTAGGCCGGAGCGGCCTTTCTGCGGCCCACGGAGGCCCCGCGAACACCAGTTGGGTAGCCTGCCAACATGGCCGATCCCGACCGGCACGACGAGCTCGTCGCCACCATGACCGGCGGCATGGCCCCCGCACCGCCGCCGTTCGCCGGCAGCGACCGCCTCCACCCCGACGGTCGCCCCAGGGGCGACTTCCGGGACGAGTTGCGCCGCGTCCCCGTGGCCCGCAACGTGCTCACGGTGCTGGGCGCCATCGCCACCCCGGCGCTGGTCGTGTGGGCCGCCGTTGCGCTCGCCCACCCCGTCGCATGGGTGGCCGCCTTCCCGGCCATGGCGCTGGCCCAGAACCGGCTGTTCATCCTCCACCACGAGGCCGCCCACCGGGTGCTGTTCCCGAACCGACGCATCAACGACGCCATCGGGATCACGGTCATCGGCTGGCTGACCTTCGGCACCGGCAGCCACGGCTACCGGCTCGGCCACATCAGCCACCACCGCGACGAGTTCGGCCCCAAGGAGCCCGACTTCCTCCTCTACAGCCTCTACCCGATCACCGGAGCATCGATGCGACGCAAGATGACCCGCGACGCCACCGGCGTGTCGGCCTTCCGGATCGTGCGGCCCCGGTTCCAGCGCCTGGGCGAGGTCCGCCACCGGCGCCTCACCTACCGGTTCCTGCTCGGGCAGGCGCTCATCGCCGCCGTCTTCGCCATGGCCGGCCACCCGTGGCTGTACCCGCTGCTGTGGGTGCTGCCGTGGGCGTTCGTGTACCAGGTCCTCAACCGGCTGCGTGCAATCGCCGAGCACGGCGGCATGACCCGCTCCGACGACCGGCGACGCACCAGCCGCCACGTCCGCCAGACCCTGCTCTCCCGGCTGCTGATCGTGCCATGCAACGTCGGCTACCACCTGGCCCACCACGTCGACATGACCGTGCCGATGTGGAACCTGCCCCGCCTGCACACCGCCCTCGTCGACGACGGCTATGTGGGCGACCTCGAGTGGCCGAACTACCGGGCGCTCTGGCGGGCCCAGCGCTCCCGCCCGGCAGAGCCCGCGGAGGCCGCCGCCGCCTGAGCGGCAGTACCGGCGTACGCTCCGCTGATGGAGGACGAACTGGTCAAGATGTTCCTGGCGGTGGCGCTGGGCGGCATCATCGGCTTCGAGCGCGAACTGCGCGAGAAGGCGGCGGGCATCCGCACGATCATCCTCATCACGCTGGCCTCCACGCTGTTCACCCTCACCTCGATCGAGATCGCCGGCGACGGCGACCCGGGCCGGGTGGCCGCACAGATCGTCACCGGAGTGGGCTTCCTCGGCGGTGGCGTGATCCTCAAGGAGCGGGGCAGCATCGTCGGCATCACCACCGCCGCCACCATCTGGATGGCGGCCGCCGTCGGGGTCGCCGTCGGGATCGGCGAATACGCCGTCGCCACCGCGACCACCATCGTCGCCTTCGTGGTGCTGCTGGCCCTCCCGATGCTCGAACGGCGCATCGCGACGCTCTCCTCGCAGCGCTACCAGATCACCTGCTCGGGTGAAGGCAGCCGCCGCGACGAGGTGAACACGCTGTTCATCGACTCCGGCCTGAAGGTCCGCCGGATCATCCAGACCAAGTCCGACCGGCGGTCGAGGATCGACGTCGATGCCAGCGGACGACCCCAGTCCCACCAGGCGGCCCGACTGGCGTTGTTCGAAACCGACTTCGTCGAGGACTTCCGCTAGTCCCGGGCACTGCCGAACACGATTAGACCAAGCGCCGCAGCGCCTCGGTGAGGGTCGTGGCGGCGGCGGTCAACTCGTCCTCCGGCGTGTCGCCGGCGGCCAGCAGGTCGACCAGGTCGGCCGAACGTTCGCCGAGGGCGTCCCAGAGCTTCGGGTCGATGCCGAAGGGCGGCCGATGGCCGGTGAACACCGGGGCCAGCTCGACCAGCTTCGACACCCCGACATCGTCGCGGGGGTTCTTGCGCAGCCGGTCGCAGGCCACGAAGACCTCGGTCATCATGCGGTTGCCGGCGAGGCCGTCGAGCTCGGGACGGTCGTCGGAGCCCGACTCGAAGGCATCGATGGCGGTCTCGACCGCATCCTCGTCGCTGGCCAGGACCACCAGGTCGCCGACCTCGTCGAACTCGTGGGCGATCCCGAGCCGGGCCAGCAGTTCCGAGAACGCGGTCTGCTCGTCGTCGGCCCAGTCGGTCAGCTCGTAGGCCAGCTTCTCGGCGTCGGGGTCGAGGGCGGGTCCGCCGGTCGACTCGGCGACGGTGAGGAGTTCGTCGACCACCACCTCGTCGGCCGCCCGCACGACCAGGGTGGCTCCCTGCCAGGCGTGGGCGATGCCGTCGTCGGTCAACAGCTGGTCGAGGATCCGTCGGGCCTCACCGGCCCACTCGTGGAGCTCGTAGGCCAACTGGTCCTCGTCGGACGTCCCGACGGCTCCGGCGTCGAGTGGCGCCTCGTCGATCAGCGCCACCCCGCATTCGAGGCAGTCGGAGACGTTCGGGGCGTACTCGATCCCACACTGGAAGCACCATGACATGGGCGACATCCTGACAGCCCGGCGGTCCGCTCCCACGCCATTCGGCCGGAAGATCGACGGGGTCGCGCCGACCCTGTCCGGCAGGAGTAGCGTCGTCGCCCGTGAACGCCAACGACCCGAACGCCGAAGCCCCCGACCGGAACCTGGCCCTCGACCTGGTCCGGGTGACCGAGTCCGCCGCCCTTGCAGCCTCCCGCTGGATGGGCCGTGGCGACAAGGAGGGCGCCGACAGAGCCGCCGTCGAGGCCATGCGCCAGATGCTGCGCACGATCAGCATGGACGGCACGGTGATCATCGGCGAGGGCGAGAAGGACGAGGCGCCGATGCTCTACAACGGTGAGCGGGTCGGCGACGGCACGCCTCCCGGCGCCGACATCGCCGTCGATCCCATCGACGGCACCACGCTGACCGCCCTCGGCCGCGGCAACGCCCTGGCGGTGATCGCAGTGAGCGACCAGGGCACCATGTTCGACCCGGGCCCGTGCGTCTACATGGAGAAGATCGCCGTCGGCCCCGAGTGCGCCGACGTCATCGACATCACCCTGTCGCCGACCGAGAACCTCCAACGGGTGGCCGAGGCCAAGGGGGAGTCGGTGCGCGACGTCACCGCCGTCATCCTCGACCGCGACCGCCACAGCGACCTCATCGCCGAGGTGCGTGCCGCCGGTGCCCGCATCCGCCTCATCCCCGACGGCGACGTGGCCGGCGCCATCTCGGTCGCCTGGCCCGACTCCGGTGCCGACATCCTGTTCGGCATCGGCGGCACCCCCGAGGGCGTGATCGCCGCCGCTGCGCTCAAGTGCATGGGCGGCGTGCTCACCGGCCGCCTGTGGCCCCGCAACGACGCCGAGCGCAACACCGCCATCGAGTTGGGTTACGACCTCGACGCCGTGCTCATGACCGACGACCTGGTGGCCGGCGACAACTGCTTCTTCGCCGCCACGGGCATCACCGACGGCGACCTCGTGAAGGGCGTCCACTACACCCGCGGCCAGGCCCACACCCAGTCGCTGGTCATGCGGTCGAAGTCGGGCACCGTCCGCTTCGTCGAGGCCCACCACAAGCTCGAAAAGCTCGAGCGCTTCTCCGTCATCGACTACTGAGCCGGCGGTATGAAAGTCCAACCCGATACGGGTCGGACCGTCCAGTCAAGCCTCCAGGAGTTGCTCCGGTCCGAGCGCTTCATCGATGAGGTGCTGCCAGGCAGTGCGCAGCTCACGGGGGAGGACGAGATCGGGCCACGCGTCGCACAGAAGCACCTCATCGACGATGCCCGAGATGTCGTGGGGGGAACCCTCGCGAAGGACGATCTCGTAGGCCCGCAGTCTCTGGGACCGGTCCGACAGGTCGAACGTCCTCGGTGGTCCACTCCACCACAGATGCGTCTCAGCCCGGAATCGACGGAGGGCGCAGAGTGCGGGGAGCCGCCACAGGCGCGTCGGGACCGCGTAGGGACGGTGACCCGGGGTCCAACGCCATTCCGGCGGTGGGTCGATCCGCCAAATTGCGCCGGCGGCCGTGAGCAGGGTTTCTGCGGTCGAGATGAGGGGCTCCCGCCGGCCCGCCTCGTAGGTGGCGATGTTCGGACGGGCGATGCCGCTGCGCGTGGCGAGTTCGGCCTGGGTGAGCCCGGCCGCATGACGGGACGACTTCAGAACTTCAGCGAACCACATCAAATGTATCGTAGTCGATACATTTGATCTTCCACTGTCGAACTCCCCCGGTCTGAGCCTCAGCCTTCGTTCAGGCCGAAGCCGGGGCACCAGGTCGTGGTCATGACGGCCCAGCCGCGGCCGTCGGAGAGCTCCGATGCCTGGACCTGGACGACCTCGCGGCCGCCGACCACCAGCATTCCGCCGGGCCCGGGCCCCGTCGAGACCTCGCCCCCGTGCACCTCCCGGAAGGGGGCCAGCGCCTTCACGTACGCCTCCTCCGGCGTGGACTCGCCGACGGCGTCGTGCGCAAGGGTGGCGAACATGGAGTAGCGACCCTCCTTCGGGCAGTCGAGGAGGCCATCGATGAAGTAGGTGATCTCGAGCCCGTCGGGCTCCTCCATCGCCTCCGAACCGCAGGCAGGGAGGAACAGCGCAAGTGCGAACATGGAGAGCGTGAGTCGGCCGGCCACAGCGGGAACAATACCGAGGGGGGGTGGCCCGCAAGGAAGGTGGGGCCGGTCAGCCCTCTGCGCCGGCCACGGTCAGGCGGATCTCCGCCCGGGACAGGTCGGCGGCGGCGTCTGCGTCGTCCTTGTCGGCCGAAAGCGCCGACTCGGCAGCCGCCTTCGCCACCCGGGCACGCTCGACGTCGATGTCGCCGGCGGACTCGGACACATCCGACAGGATGCTGATCTTCGTCCCGGCCACCTGCACGAACCCCCGGTGCACCGCGAACGTGTCGCGGTCGCCGTCGGGACGGATGACGTCGACCGACCACACGGCCAGCACGCCGATGAACGGCACGTGGCCCGGCTGGAAGGCGATGTCGCCGCC
>CAJXIS010000109.1 GCA_913054115.1 uncultured Acidimicrobiaceae bacterium
GCCGGCGACGGCGGTACACGTGGGCCGGGGTCACCCTGGCGGCGGCGAACCGGAAGGCATCGAGGGCACGGAGGTCGAGCGCAGGGATGCCCGTGGTATGGGGTACGAAGGTCGTTGTCATGGCGTTCATCCTGCCTGTGGGGTGTGACAGCGCTTGTCGGTGTGAGGGTCCTTGACATGGAACGTCTGTTCGGGGAACATGTGTGCGACGAACATCCGTTCGATGCCCCTACACTGTATCGAACACCTGTTCGATGTCAACCCCCGAGACCGGGTTCCCGGAAGATTCCGGCTTCCCGACCACCCAAGGAAGAGAGCCCCACCATGACCGGGACGACGCTCACCCCCCGCCAGCAGCAGATCCTCGAGCTCATCGACCGCCACACCCGCGAGCGGGGCTATCCGCCGTCGGTGCGCGAGATCGGCGAGGAGGTCGGCCTCACCTCCCCCTCCACGGTCCACTCACACCTCGGCACGCTCCAGGACAAGGGCTACCTCAAGCGCGATCCCAGCAAGCCTCGTGCCATCGAGGTCTGCTTCGACCCGACCTCCGGCGCACCCGTCAATCGGGGCACGGTGCGCCATGTCCCGCTGGTCGGCGATGTCGCCGCAGGCACCGACGTGCTCGCCCATGAAAACATCGAGGAGTCGGTCCCCCTCCCCGCCGACTTCACCGGCGACGGCGAACTGTTCATGCTCCGGGTCCGCGGCGACTCCATGATCGGCGAAGGGATCTTCGACGGCGACTTCGTCGTGGTGCGGTCCCAACCCACGGCCGACGACGGCGACCTCGTCGTGGCCGGCATCCCCGACGAGAAGGCCACCATCAAGCACTTCCGCCGCGACGGCAGCCACATCGTGCTGGTGCCCTCCAACCCCGACCACCAGGACCTGCGCTATCCGGCCGACGAGGTCACGATCTTCGGCCGCGTGGTCACCGTCCTGCGCCGGCTCTGAGCGCCGGTTCCCCTCCCCTCCGGGGATCGGCGCTCAGACGCCTCTTTCGAGCAGCTTCCGCAGCGCCGCATACGACGCCTCGAGCGTCGACCGGTGGAGGTGCTCGTCGGCCATGTGGGCGACGGTCGGGTCGCCCGGACCGAAGTTCACCGCCGGCACCCCGTGTTCTCCGAAGAACGCCACATCGGTCCACCCCAGCTTGGCCCGCACCTCGAGCCCCGACTGCTCCACCAGCCCCGACAGCAACGGATGCCCGAGTCCGGGGGCGGCCGCCGGGCCGTGGTCCACGACCTCGACCGTGTCGCCGTCATCGAGGAAAGGTGCCAGCACATCCCGCACGTGTGCCTCCGCCTCGACGCCGCTGCGGTCGGGTGCGTAGCGGTGGTTGACCTGCAGCAGCACCTCGTCGGGGACCACGTTGCCCGACACGCCGCCCTCGATGTGCACTGCCTGGAGCGCCTCGCGGTATTGGCAACCATCGACCTCTGGCTCCCGGTGCTCGTAGGCACCGAGCGCCACCAGGAGCCCCCCGGCCCGGTGGATGGCGTTGCGACCCATCCACGGCCGCGCCGTGTGTGACCGGACGCCCCGTAGGCGGACCTCGAACCGCATCGTGCCCTGACAACCCGCTTCGATGGCACCGGCCGTCGGCTCGCCGAGGATCGCCACATCGCCGGCCAGCAGGTCGGGAGCCTCGGCGAACAGCTCCGACAGGCCGCTGTGCTCACGGGCGACCTCCTCGCGGGCGTAGAACACCCACGTCACGTCCACCGCCGGCTCCGGGACGCTGCGTGCCAGTTCGAGCATGACGGCCAGGCCGCCCTTCATGTCGGCCGAGCCCAACCCCCACAGGGTGTCACCGTCGAGCCGGGCGAGCGGCCGGCCCGCTCCGGCGGCCCCCGGAACGGTGTCGGTGTGTCCGGCCAGGATCAGCCGGTGGGGCCGCCCGAGGTTGGTCCTGGCGACGAGGTTGTCGCCGATCCGGTCGACGGTCAGGCCCGGCACGGCGCGCAACTCGGCCTCGAGGTGCGCCACGAGGGCGGCCTCGTCGAAGCTGACCGACGGGATGTCGACCAGGGTGGCGGTCAGGGCCAGGAGGTCGGTCATGGTGAGCGTGGGTGCCCGGGCACTCAGGTGGAGACGCCGTGGGTGCGCAGGATGTCGTTGAGCGCCGACTTGTCGTGGCGCTCACCCTCCTCGAGGCGTCGCAGCACCAGCACGCACGACAGCCCGAACTCGCCACCGGGGAACGACCTCGGACGGGTGGCCTGCACGGCAACGCACCACGGTGGAATCTCGCCACGACCCAGTTCGTCGCCGGTCTGGGCGTCGATGACCGGGATCGAACCGGTGAGGACGGCACCCGCACCCAACACCACGCCGTCGCCGACACGGGCACCCTCGGCCACGATGCAGCGGCTGCCGATCAGGCACTCGTCGCCCACGATCACGGGGGTGGCGTTGGGTGGTTCGAGCACGCCACCGATGCCGACGCCGCCCGAGAGGTGCACGTTGCGGCCGATCTGGGCGCACGAGCCCACCGTCGCCCAGGTGTCGACCATGGTGCCGGCGCCCACGTAGGCGCCGATGTTGACGAAGCTCGGCATCAGCACGACACCGGAACCCTGGAAGCTGCCCCAGCGGGCCATGGCGCCGGGCAGCACCCGCACACCGCGGGCGGCGAAGTCGCGCTTGAGCGGGATCTTGTCGACGAACTCGAACGGTCCGACCTCGCTAGTCACCATCTTCGCCTGCTTGAACAGCAGCAGGATGGCCAACTTGAGCCACTCGTTGACGACCACGCCGTCGGGTCCGGGTTCGGCCACGCGGGCTTCGCCCCGGTCGAGCAGTTCGATCGCCTCGTGGATAGCGGCGTTGGCGTCGGCGTCGTCGGGGTCCAGGGACTCCCGGTTCGCCCAGAGCTCTTCGATGCGGGTCTGCAGGTCGGACATGCCCGACAGGCTACCGACCGGCTCTCCGGCCATCGGGCTGCATTGCCGGAGCGCGTCCGGCGTCAGAGCCGGGCGGCGCGCTCGGCGACGATCTCGAGCCGGTCGTCGGTCGCCACGGCGGCGATGCGGACATGGCCGGCGCCGTCCGGGCCGTAGAACTCGCCAGGACTCACGACGATCCCCAGCGACTCGGCCAGGCGTGCGATGAGGCCCCAGGCGTCGCCGCCCGGTGCCGCCACCCAGAGGTAGAAGCCGCCCTGCGGCATGGTCGCCTCGATGCCCAGGCCGTGCAGGATCTCCACGAGCAGCTCCAGGCGCCCGTGGTAGCGGGCCGCCTGGGCCTCGACGTGGACCTGGTCGGCGAGTGCCGCCGCCCCGGCGGCCTGCGCCGGGCCGGGGATCATGAAGCCCTGGTGCTTGCGGATCTCACGCAGGTAGTGGACGAGCTCGGCGTCGCCCGCGTAGTACCCCACACGCAACCCGGCCAGGTTCGAACGCTTGGACAGCGAGTGCACCGCGAGGACCCCCTCGGAGCCGTGCTGGAGCATCGAACGGGACGGGCCTTCCCACGTGAACTCGACGTAGCACTCGTCGCTCAGGACCGGCACGCCACGTTCCCTCCCCCACGCCGCCGCTGCACCGAGGTCGTCGAGGGCACCCGCCGGATTGCCCGGGGTGTTGACCCAGAGGCAGAGGGCCCGCCCGGCATCGGCCTCGTCGATCGCCGACAGGTCAAGTCGCCACTCGGCGTCGACGGGCACCGGAACGGCCCGGCAGCCGGCCAGCTCGGCGCCCATGGCATACGACGGATAGGCGATGGCCGGATAGAGCACCGTGTCGCGGGACGGGTCACGGAGCCGCAGCACCTGGGGCAGGCCGGCCACCAGCTCCTTGGACCCGATGCATGCGCCCACCTGTGCCGGCTCGAGGGCCACGCCGAGTCGCCGGTCGAACCAGCCACAGACGGCGGCCAGCAGGTCGGCGCTCCCGACCGACGGCGGGTAGGGGCGGGCCGGGTCCGTGGCTGCTCCCAGCGCCTCGGCGACGACGTCAGGTACCGGGTCGCACGGCGTGCCGATGGACAGGTCGACGGCACCGCCGGGGAGGGCGGCAGCGACGGCACGGAACCCGTCGAGCAGGTCGTAGGGAAACGGCGGCGGCACGAATCCGCCGGCGCCCCTCGGAATCGTCGAACTCATCGAACGGTCTCCCCACTGTCTCCTGCGACGAACTCGGCGAGCCGTCCCACCGAACCCTCGTCCAGACGCACCCGCAGGCGCCAACCGTCCTCGTCCGACGACTCGTCGAGCACCTCTCCCTCGCGGTGGGCCATGGCCAGCGCATCGCCCCGGTCGAACGGCACCACCAGCGACACGACACTCGTGGAGGCCCGCAGACGCCGTCCGATGGCGGACAGGAGCTCGTCGATCCCCTCGCCGGTCACCGCCGAGACCGCCACGGCATCGTCCTCGCGGGCCGCCAGGCGGGCGGCGGTCACGGGATTGGTGTCGGCCTTGTTGAAGACATAGAGCTCGGGTACGCCGTCGGCGTCGATCTCCCGGAGGACCGTCCGCACTGCGTCGATGTCGCCGAACGGGTCGACGGCGGACGAATCCACGACGTGGACCAACAGGTCAGCGTCGATGACGACGTCCAAAGTGGTCCGGAAAGCCTCGACCAGCTGGTGGGGCAGCTTGCGGACGAACCCGACCGTGTCGGTCAGGTAGACGGCCTCGCCCCCTGGCAGGTCCAGGCGGCGCGTGGTGGCGTCGAGCGTGGCGAAGAGCCGGTCCTCGACCAGCACGCCGGCGTCGGTCATGCGGTTCAGGAGCGTCGACTTTCCGGCGTTCGTGTAGCCGACGATGGCGACCGACCGGTTGCTGGTGCGCCGACGCCTCTTCGACTGGGTGGCACGGTTCTGCCGGATGCGCACGAGGTCCTGTTCGAGCTTGCGGATCCGGCGCATGAGGCGGCGCCGGTCGACCTCGAGCTGGGTCTCGCCGGGGCCACGGGTGCCGATGCCGCCTGCCTGCTGGCTGAACGTGCGGCCCGAGCGCCGCAGGCGGGGCAGGCGGTAGCGCAGTTGCGCCAACTCGACCTGGGTGCGGCCTGCCAGGCTGCTGGCGTTCTGGGCGAAGATGTCGAGGATCACGGCGGTGCGGTCGAGCGCCGACCGCTTCAGGATCGCCTCCAGGTTGCCCTGCTGGGCCGGCGTGAGCTCGTTGTCGAACACGACGGTGTCGGCGTCGTGGTGCTCGGAGATATCGCGGATCTCGGCGGCCTTGCCGCTTCCGACATAGGTGGCGATGTCGGGGGCGTCCCGCCGTTGGAGCACCCGGGCCACGGGGTCGGCGCCGGCCGTGTCGACCAGGCGGGCCAGTTCGTCCATGGATGCGTCGACCTGCTCGGGGTCGTCGCGGCCAAGCACCACGCCGGCCAGCACGATGCGCTCCCGGAAGGCCCGGTCGATGAGGCCCCGGCTCTCGCCACCGAACTCGCCGAATGCCCCACGGTGCGACTCCTCGTCGGGAGCCGCCTCGTCGGCCTCGAGCGGTTCCTCGATCAGGTCGTCATCGCGGTCGTCACCCATGGGCGACCTCGTGATCGCCAGTGTGGACGGCCGGGCCGGCCAGACGGATGGAGTCGCCAAGGGTGACGGCCGCCGAGCCACCGGGCATGCGGACCTCGACCTCGGTGCCGACGAGCCCCCATGCATGCGCCAGATGGGTGGCGGCGCAGGCACCGCTGCCGCAGGCCTCGGTGAGGCCGGCACCGCGCTCCCATGGTCGGAGCCGGATCGTGGACCTGTCGAGCACCTGCACAAGGTGGACATTGCACCCCACCGGCCCGAAGAACCCCTCGATGGCCGGACCCGCTGTTTCGAGGTCGACGGCGTCGACGTCGTCGACCTCGATGACCAGGTGCGGGTTCCCCATGTCGACCGTTCCGCTGCGGCCCGACGTCGGGCCCCCGAGGTCGATGGCCAGGCCGTCGGTGTCGGGTCCGGGCCCGGCGCAACCCATATCGACGGTGGCGGAGACCTCGGTGTCGTCGGGGCCGCCGGCGACGACGATCCGTCGGGGGCCGGCCGGTGTGGCGACGGTCAGGTCGAGGTCGGTGGTGCCCGTCGAGCGTGCGACGGCCTGCCCGAAGCAGATCAGGCCGTTGCCGCTCACCTCGGCGAGCCCGCCGTCGCTGTTCACCAGAGTGAAGGTGAGCCCCTCGGAGGTGCCGTCCCATGGCGTGCCGAACACGAGGCCGTCGGCGCCGATGCCGTGGTCGCGGTCGCAGAGGCGCCGGGCCAGGTCGGCGGCGTCGTTCGGCACCTCGTCGACGAGCGCGACGAGGAAGTCGTTGCCGAGGCCGTGGTGGTGGGTCAGGCGCACGGTGCCATTCTCGCCCACCGGCGACCCGCCGCCACGCCCGGTTCCGAGGTGCTCACGGTGCGCAGGCGTCGAACGCAGCGAGGATGTCGTCGAGAGCTGCCGACGGGTCGTCGTCGACATCGAGCCAGGTGATCCGTGGATCCCGCCGGAACCACCGCTGCTGCCGACGGGCGAACCGGCGCGTGCCCGCCACCGCCTCGTCCACCGCCTCGTCCAGGGTGCACTCGCCACGCAGGTGCGCCGCCAGTTCCCGGTAGCCGAGAGCCTGGGCGGCGGTGTGCGAGAGCCCGGACGGCCGGGCCAGGAGGCCGGCCACCTCGTCGAGGAACCCCTCGTCCATCATCCGGGCGAACCGGTCGGCGATGCGCCGGTCCAGCAGGTCGCGCTGCATCCGCAGTCCGACCTGGGTGAACGGCGTCTCCGGATAGCGGTCGAGGCCGGGCCCGAAGGACGAAAACGGTCGCCCGGCGCCGAGCGTGACCTCGAGGGCCCGCAGCACCCGGCGTCTGTTCGTCGGTTCCATCCGGCCTGCCGCCACCGGATCCGAATCGGAGAGCCGTCGGTGGAGGGCGACGGTGTCGGGCTCAGCCTCGAGTTCGGCCCGGACATCCTCGTAGCGACCTGGGATCTCGAGGTCGTCGACCACCGACCGGACGTGGAGCCCGGTGCCTCCCACGAGGACCGCCCGACGTCCCCGCCCCGAGATGTCCTCGAGGGTCGCCTGGGCTGCGGCCTGGAACATCGAGACCGTGTACTCCTCGGAGGGGTCGGCCACGTCGAGGAGGTGGTGGGGTACC
>CAJXIS010000110.1 GCA_913054115.1 uncultured Acidimicrobiaceae bacterium
GCTGCGACCCGTCGGCATTCGTGGTCGTGCGACAGTTGCCGTCGTAGGTCCAGTCGGAGCGGCTGCCGTCGGCTGCGATGTCCCAGCCGTAGGCGCCGCTGTCGCAGTAGGACTCGATGCGTCCGTCGGATCGGGTGGTGATCTGGCAGTCGCCTTCGGTGCGCCATTCACGGTCTATGGTGCCGTCTGCGTTTGTCTGCCGACCGGTGCCGTCGTCGCAGGATGTCCGACTGGAACCATCGGCGTTGCTCGTGGTGCGGCAGCCGTCGTCGCCGGTTTGCGTGTCGGATCGGCTGCCGTCTGCGTTGACCTGCCAACTGGTGCCGTCGTCGCACGAGCCCCGTTGGGATCCGTCAGCGAACGTGGTGGTGCGGCAGGTGCCGTCGTAGGTCCACTCGGAGCGGCTGCCGTCGGTGTCGATGTCCGAGCCGTAGGCGCCGCGGTTGCAGTAGTTCTCGATGCGTCCGTCGGAGCGGGTGGTGACCTGGCAGTCGCCCTCGGTGCGCCATTCGCGTTCGCGGATGCCGTCGGCGGTCGTCTGCCAGCCGCTGCCGTCGTCGCAGCGCTGGCGCTGCGACCCGTCGGCATTCGTGGTCGTGCGACAGTTGCCGTCGTAGGTCCAGTCGGAGCGGCTGCCGTCGGCTGCGATGTCCCAGCCGTAGGCGCCGCTGTCGCAGTAGGACTCGATGCGTCCGTCGGATCGGGTGGTGATCCGGCAGTCGCCCTCGGTGCGCCATTCGCGTTCGCGGATGCCGTCGGTGGTCGTCTGCCAGCCGGAACCGTCGTCGCAACTTTGGCGTTGTGAGCCGTCGGCGTAGGTGGTGGTACTGCAGCCGTCCACCTTGGTCCAGTCGGAGCGGCTGCCGCCGGTGTCGATGTCCCAGCCATAGGCACCGTCGGCGCAGCGGCCGCGGCTCGAGCCGTCGACGTTGGTGGTGATCCGACACTCGCCCTCGGTGTACCACTCCTCGGTGCGGTTGCCCGAGGCGTCGACCTGCCAGCCGGTCCCGTCTTCACACCAGTTGGAGACCGAACCATCGTCCTGGGGGCGCTCCTCGCAGGTTGGTGCCTCGGCGTCCTGCGCTGCGACCGGCGTCGCCGAGGGCGCGGCGAGCAGCCCCACCACCGCCAGCAACGCCACCAACTTCCGACGAGTACGCATCGATCACCCGGGTTCCTTGCTCGGAGGCAGCGTAGTGCAACAGCATCGGGTGCTGCCGGGGCCCGGTGTCCCGGTGGGTGGCGACTGCTACGCTCTCACGCTCCGGGGCCGTTAGCTCAGTTGGCTAGAGCACCTGCATGACGCGCAGGGGGTCGGGGGTTCGAGTCCCTCACGGCCCACTCCTGTGACCTGCGGTTTTGCGGGTCACGCTGGTGTTCAGGCTGGTGGTCTGAACACTCCTGGTAGCCATTCTGGTAGCCAAAGTCTGTTTTCGAAGGTCGTTGCCTTACGGCACGACTCATTCTACGACACCTGCCAGAGTGTCGATAGGGGGGGGATGGGAGCGGACTGCTGGAGGACATCGCAGCAGGGGTTAGCCGTGGTACTGGTCGTATGCCCGCTGGAGGAGGTTTTCGAGCAGATCTCGGTGGCCTCAAGGAAGCCGAAGAGACTCTTCGTCAAAAGAAGCAAGAGGCTCCGGGCCTAACGGGTCAGTCTTACGACTTCCCAAACGTGCGATGGACCTTCTTTCGCTCGGCTTCGACGATCGCGCGCAGGAAGCGTGAGAAGAAACCTCGTTTCTTCTCAGGGGGTGGCTTCGGGTCTTCCTCGATCGGGCCTTCCTCGATGGCCATGCCCAACACTCGCAGGCCTAACGGCTCCGGGTCTAGTCGGCCCACACGCGAAGAGACCCCCAAGGGGGCACCCCCCAGAGGGCCTCTTCCGGAGGCCGAAGCCCCCGAGCCAATCCTGCCAATCCAATCCGAGCCATGCCGTTCCCAGCCGCTCCGGGCCGAGCGTGCCGCTAAGAAGGCTGCACGGATTGCGAAACGTCAGGAAGCGAACAAGCGCTAGACGTAACGGCCGTTGGCCGTTTGGGCAGAGTCCTCCTGGATAAAGAATTTGTTGAGCGGCAAGGTCCTGGTTGTTTGAGGACACGGCAGGCACAGGCTCGGATGTAGTCCACGGGTGACACACTTCGTGTGTCGACCTGTTCTCAGGTTTGCCCCGGCGTGTCCGCAAACTATGCGTCGGCCTTCAGGAAGGCCGACGCCAGGACTTCCCCAGGGCTGAACACACCACCAGTCTTCACTTTCTAGTATGGGGGTGTCCCACGGTCGCGTTTCCGCAGGTCAGAGCGTTATCCGAAAATGGGTATGTTGCACTTCGATTCTCAGTCGTTGAGTCACGTAAGGTCCTGACGTGACTGAAAGCGACATCTGGGGCTACCGCAGCGATGCATGGTCACGGCTGAGATTCGCGTGCGACTCGGGGGGCGGTTGCCGGCGGTCAGATCTGATCGGTAGTTGTCGATGCCGGACTCCTCGTCGTGGTGGATGCCTGAGTCGTGGTCGATGCCTGAGTCGTCGTGGATGCCTGAGTCGTCGTGGATGCCTGAGTCGTCGTGGATGCCTGAGTCGTCGTGGTGGGAACCGCGTTCTTCACCAGAGAGGACGTGGCCGGTTCGCTGACCTCATCCGAACCATCCCCGCATCCCGAAGCAACCAGGACACCGACGACCAGCAGATCCGTCAGTCGCCTCCAGGTCCACGTCCGACATTCCCGTCGATTCACGCCGTTACTTCTACTTCATCGCAAGCATCCATTTCAGTTCAGGTCAGTCCAGGTAGAAGGCCGCACCGAAATTCGACCCATCGACTACCACCTGGGGCACCCGGAGCGACGAGCCACGAGGTTCGGTTGGGTTTATGGGTGAGTCCCAGGGGCGCACCAGTTCAGAGGGGGTTTTGGAGGTCCATCGGTGGACGGCCGACCCATCGACAAGGCTTACCCGGCCGACCTCGGTCGACCAGGGATCGACGACCGTCCAGACCTAGGCGACGACGGTAGGCAGGCGCGTTGCCTGCGAATGAGATACGGAGAACGAACTCATGAGAAGATCACGGTCGATGGGACGGACATCGCTAGTGCCGCTGGTCAACCTCGCTGGAGCTTTCGATCCCGGCCCACACCGCGAAGAGGTAGTAGATGCGGTCCGTCAAGCTTGCCAAGACATCGGGTTTCTAGTGGTTACCGGCCACGGTGTGTCCCACGAGGTCATCAGTGGGATAGAGGCCGTTTCACGTGAGTTCTTCTCACTTCCTCATGAGGAGAAAATGCGCTGTGTGGGAGGCCCTGGAGTCTTTCGGGGGTTCACGCCAGCCGAGACAACCGCGCTGGCATTGTCACGTGACGCCGTGACTCCACCGGACCTGTGCGAGGCATTCTCGATCAATCGCTTTGACGACCCCGAAGTCGCCCTGCAATCTGGTCTGCGAGAGGGGCGTGAAGCTTTCTTCGCTCCGAACATTTGGCCGCAACTCCCTGAAGGATTCAAACACGCTTTTGAGATCTATTACTCGGTCATGGAAGATCTAGCGAATCGCCTCATGAGACTGATGGCACTGGCTCTCGGGCTCAACGAGCACTGGTTCGACGACAAGATCCGTGACCACATCACCAATCTGACCGTCAACTACTACTCCGAACTCGAGCAGCCAGCGGCCCGGGGTCAGTTACGACGAGGTGAACACACTGACTGGGGCAGCCTCTCCATCCTCTATCACGACGGCGAACCTGGATTGCAGATCAAGTCACCCGGTGGCGGATGGGAAGACGTCCCGATCGTCGCAGACGCGTTCGTCATCAACCTGGGCGACCTCATGGCGTTCTGGACCAACGACCGATGGAAGTCCACCTACCACCGCGTGGTTGTGCCCGAAGACCAGTCCGCCAACCGCCTCTCGATCGTTTTCTTTCACCAACCCGCCTACGACACCCTCATCGAATGCATTCCCACCTGCACATCGCCAGACGACCCACCGCGCTATGCGCCAACGACTTCCGGAGAATGGATCCTGTCAATGCTGGAGAAGACCACCTACTGAACCAACTTGTTGGCGATCTTTGGACTCAACCTGACTGCTGGACGGCGTTGACGAAGTTGTCGTAGAGCCTTTTGGAATTAGCCACGAAGTCGTCCATGTAACGCTCAGCCTCCGCGGCAAGACCCGCCAACGCGGTCGGACCGAGCGTCAACTCCAACGCCTCTCGGTATTCAGGCACAGTCCCCCAGGTGGGCACCGTGTCCGCTTCGACCTCGACGTGGTATTGCATCGACCAAGCGTGGCGGCCGAAGCGCATCGCCTGGATCGGACAGAGGTCGGACGCTGCGAGCACGACCGCCCCAGCTGGAGGCTCCACGACCTTGACGGAGTGCCACTGAAGTACCCGTTGGACTGTCGGCATCCCGGTAAAGATCGGATCTTTGAGTCCTTCCGGGGTCAGCGCCACCTCGAGGACCCCGATCTCCGGCGGTTGCTGGTGACCGCACCTGCCGCCGAGGGCGTCGGCGAGCAGTTGGTGCCCAAGACAAAGTCCCAGAAAGGGCCGGCCCAGATCCACTACCCAGCGCCGAATCGCCGCTTTCTCCTCGAGTAGCCACGGGTGCTCGTCCACGTCCCACACGTCCATCGGCCCGCCCATCACCCACATTGCGTTGAACCCTTCGAGTGGTGGGATCGGCTCGCCCTCGTCGAGTTCGACAGCAGTCCAGTCGACACCATCGCGTTCGAGAAAGTGCCGCAACTGTGCCGGGTGTTCGCAATCGATGTGTTGTAGTACAAGCAGGCGCACATCGAGCCCTTACGTAGACAGCAGTGGGTACGAGCCCAGTCGGACCGGTTCCGAGGCTAGCCACCTCCCATTGTCGGAAATGGGTTCCTTCGCCAAGGACCGCAACACTTTTCGGTTCCGGATTCGGGCTGCCGTCCGTCCGGCCGCCCCTCAGGGGCCGGCTCGCTCAACCAGGTCGGTGATGGCGTCAAGGATCGCCGGCCACGCCCCCTCGGGCCATTCGTGGCCCATGCCATCGATCCAGACCATCTCCGCCCCCTGCACGGCATCGGCGGTCCGCTGACCGCACTTCGGCAGGATCAGTCGGTCGTCGGTTCCGTGGACCACGGTCGTCGGGACATCCAGTTCGGCCAGGGCCGCTCGGCGGTCGCCGTCAGCCACGATCCCTGTACTTTGACGGTCCGCTCCGGCGGGATGCCACGCCCGGTCGACGGCCGTGACCGCGACCCCACCCAGGTACTTCTCATCGAAGGCGAAGCCGTTTCCGGCGAGCAGCCGGAAGGTGGCCATGGTGTTGTCGATCCGTTCCTCCCGGGACTCTGCATCCGAGCCCAGTTTCACCAACTTCATGATGAGCCGGAACTTCGACTTGGGGAACGCTGTGCTCGACATGATCGAGCACAGCGAACGGACGCGTTCCGGGTGGTCGATTGCCATGCGCTGGCCGATCATGCCGCCCATCGACACCCCCACGACGTGGGCCGAGTCGATCCCGAGCGCATCGAGCACCCCGACGGCGTCGTCCGACATATCGCGCAGCGTGTAGCCCGATCTGGGCCGCAGCCCCAACATCGACTTCAGGATGACCAACGCCGGCTTCGGCCGGGGCTCGTCGTCGAACCACGTGGACAGGCCGACGTCGCGGTTGTCGAAGCGGACCACGTGAAAGCCCCGACCGACCAGTTGCTCGACGAACCCGTCCGGCCAGTGGACCAACTGGAAACTGATGCCCATGATGAGCAGGATCGTCGGGTCCCGGGGGTCCCCGAAGGCCTCGACCTCAACATCGATTCCGTTCGCCCGAACCTGCGCCACTCCGTTCCTCCCAAGGGTTCGACCCTGCACAGCGAACCTAGGTCCCGCGGTCGTGCTGCACCAACCGAGACAGGGCCCCCAAGGTCGGATGGTCCGGTTGACGGTGTGGGCATTACGGTCCACCGGATGCTTGTCGCAGTAACCCGGGGTGTCAGTTCCAACATCGGGCACTGCGAGTTGACGCACCTCGAGCGCAAAGCGATCGATATCGATGTCGCAAGGGCCTAGCACGCCCTCTACGAACGGGTGCTGGCAGACCTCGGGTGTCGGGTCGAACACCTCGACGAGGAACCGGACTTCCCCGATTCGGTGTTCGTCGAGGACATTGCGCTCGTGCTCGACGAGGTCGCGGTCATCACGAGGCCGGGTGTCCGGTCCCGGCGCGGCGAACGACCTTCGATCGAACGGGCGCTCGAACCACATCGTCGACTGGCCCACATCAAGGCGCCCGGGATCCTCGACGGCGGCGACGTGATGGTGGTCGAACGGAACATCCACGTCGGTCTCTCCACCCGCAGCAACGCCGAGGCAGTGGATCAGTTGCGGGCGATCGTCGCCGACCACGGCTACCAGGTGTCCGAGGTCGGATTCCGCGGCTGCCTCCACTTCAAGTCGGCGGTCACGACCGTCTCGGACGACACGCTGCTCATCAACCCCGAATGGGTCGACGCCGGCACCTTTCCCGACCACGCCTGCATCCAGGTCGATCCGACGGAGCCCACCGCCGCCAACGTCGTCCGCATCGGCGACACGGTCCTCGTCGCAGCCGCCTTCCCCCGGACCGGCGAGCGCCTCGCAGCCGTCGGCTTCAAGGTGCAACTTGTCGAGGCCTCGGAGTTGGCCAAGGCCGAAGGCGCCCTCACCTGCTGCAGCCTCCTGTTCGACGCCACCGAGTCCTCCGAAGGCAGACAATGACCGACCACGACCGCCCCACTCCCCTCGACGACCGATCGCTCGGCTGGCTCCGCTACCTCCACCGGAAGGCCACGACCCCAGACGACTGGGACCGCGACGGGCGACCCCACTCCCACTGGGACGACCTCACCGGGGCGCCCATGCTCTCGTGGCATCGCTTCGACCTCGTCGACTCCAGCTACGCCGTGGCGCTGATGGCCGACCGGACCCCCGCCTGGCGCGAGGTCTACGCCGAGGTGCTCGACGAACTCGTGGCCCGGCCACACTTCCTGGTGGGCCGCATCCGACTGGCT